>CAZDRW010000136.1:0-735 GCA_964507555.1 uncultured Desulfarculaceae bacterium | reverse complement strand
CACGGTTTTGCAAACCTGCCATTATTGGCCTACTCCTCAGCGCTGCGCTTTTTGCGGCATAGAGCTCTCGCTTGAGGCCAAAAAGACCATTGCTCGTAAAAGCCCGGCCCAGTTGGCCGAGGTCGCCGCCGCGGCGCGTGAATTGGATGGCGTCAGCCATGTGGTGCTCACCACCGGCACCGGCGCTCCGCCCGGCAGCGAGCTTGGCCATTTGGCGGCTTGCGCCCGGGCAGTGAAGGAGTCCAGCGGACTGCCGGTGCATGCCCAGTTCATGCCGCCGCCGGATGACGAGGCCATACCTGAGCTCCAAGATGCCGGGGTGGACACAGTGGGCATCCACATTGAGAGCTTTGACCCAAAGGCGCTCTCCCGCCTGGCTCCGTCCAAGGCGGCTTTGGGCCTAGGCGCCTTCCGAAGAGCTTGGCGCCAGGCGGTCGAGCTTTTCGGTCCCAACCAGGTATCCAGCTTCTTGATCGCGGGCCTGGGCGAGCGGCCGGAGTCCCTGCTGGAAGGCTGCCGCTATATGGCCGACATGGGTGTGTACCCGTTCCTGGTGCCCCACCGGCCCATTCCCGGTTCCCGTCTGGACCATGAGCTGCCGCCTTCACCCGAGGCCATGAACAGGGTCTACGCCGAATTGGCCTTGATCCTACAGGCGCGGGGGCTTTCCGCCGTCCAAAGCAAGGCGGGCTGCGTGCGTTGCGGGGCCTGCTCGGCCATAGCAGCCTGGGAGCG
>CAZDRW010000135.1:0-8056 GCA_964507555.1 uncultured Desulfarculaceae bacterium | reverse complement strand
CGGCGCCATCAAGGGTTCGGTGAACATCCCGGTTGACCAGCTGGAAAAGAACCTGGACAAGCTGCCCAAGGACATGCCGGTCATCTTTGTTTGCCCTACCGGCGCCCGCTCCGGCGAGGCCTTTTACATGGTCAAGGACAAGAAACCGGAAATGACCGACGTCTACTACGTGGACGGGGAGGTCACCTTCAACAAGGATGGATCAGCCTCGGTTAAAAAACCCAAGTAAGCCCGATTGCAAAGGGCTCGATCATCTTCGGAGCGGCCCGCCCCCGATAACGGCGGGCCGGCCGCTCCCCATCTTTCAAGGAGGCTGGCCATGCGCTTGATGCCGATTGTCTTTGCGGCGGTCATTTCTTGCATGTCGATCGCCTCCCAAACTTCGGCCTCCACTGAAGTCCCTGTCTGGTGGCAGCGGGCGGAGAGCGAAGCCATAGCAGAGGGCTACAAGCTAATCAGTGCACGCGAGATGGCCGGGCTAATAAAAAGCGGCGGCGACTTGGTCATCTTGGATGTAAGGCCCGACTATGAATATGCGCGGGGCCATATTCCCGGGGCCAAGAACCTGGAATTCCATTTGGGTGACCGCCTGGGCCTGAAGCCCGCAAAGGCCGCGGCCCTGGCCAAGCTGGCAGGGCCGGATAAATCACGCCGCCTAATCGTATATTGCCGCAGCTTCAAATGCCTGCGTAGCGGCATCGCGGCCAAATGGGCGGCGCAGCAAGGCTATAAAAACGTACTGCGCTTCGCCGCCGGCTGGCACGGCTGGCTGGCATACACCGGCCAGCCGCTCAGCCAGGGGCCAGCCGGTCCCGGTGTGGGCGACTACTTCCCATCCTGCCGCTTGGTGTTGCTGGGAGGAGACCAGGACCGCAGCTATCTCGGCCTGGCTCCGGGCAGCAAGGCCTTTGCTTTAACTGAAGTGCGCGCTGATTTTTTGTTCGTGGAGTTCTTTCATCAGCTTTGTTATGGCTGCCTGCGCGAGGTGGCCAGCTACAACCAGCTTTTCACCAAGATCAATACCGACCCTTTCCTGAATCAGCGCTTGAAGATAATGGGCTTGGGGGTCGGCAGCCTATTACGGGAGGTGCGGAACTTCCGCCGCAAGGAGGGAGTGAGGTTCCCTCTGTTTGCGGATCAGGGCCAGGAAATCTTCCGCTGCCTGGGCGAACCCGACCTGCCCACGGCCTACGTACTGGGCCGCAGCGCGGGCGGACGCTTGAAGATCCTGCGCATTTTGCCGGGACACATCGGAGATACCAACAAGGTATTTGGCGAGATCAAGGCGGCGGTGGCCATTGCCGCGCCTTAAGGCCGGCCCAAACGGGTCAAAAGCGCGGTTAGAAGTTCGGCCGCCAGGGGATAGAAGCGGGAGTCGCTTTCTCCCGCCAGGCGGGCCAAAAAGCCCTCCACCCAGGGCAACATGAAGTGGCCGGCAAAGTCGGAGGCTTCGGCCAAGAGAGCGGGATCATCGTGGGACCAACCATCTTCCAGAAGAAGAATCAGGTACTCCAACTCAACGGAGAGATGATCCGGCGGCTCGGCCGACTCCTCCTCATCCAGGCCCAAGCCGGCGGCCTCCAGGCGGCGGGTCATTTCCTGGGCCGGGGGCCCCATGAGCAACCCTTCGCCCTGGTAGCAGGAATGATACAAAGGCGCCGCCACCCCACCTTGGTCGCTGACAAAGAGGCGCACATAGGCCGGTTCCAACCGGGCGTAAAGCAGCGCCGGCTCATTGCAGGCGCTGAGCTCTTGGTTCAACTCCCTCACGGCGGCGGGCCCGGGGGGAGAGAGGAGATTGCCCAACCGGGAGAGGATATCCGGGGACGGCCCGCAAAGATCTTGGCAAAGGGAGGCATCCGGCCCCCAAAAGATGCGGGCCAGAAGCGTGAGCCCGTCCAGCAAAAGCTCCTTTTCGTTTTCAACGGCGGCGGAGAGAACGGTCATGGGAACACCTTTGGGAACGGTTGGTACCAGCAACCTGGCGAGTTAGTGTAACCCAAGCGAGGGGGTGCTTACCACCTCCTCCCGGAAAAAGATCAACGCATTGCGGCACGACGACTGGAAGAAAATTACCGACGCTCTGCCTGACGGGCTCATGGTCCTTGACGCCCAAGGCCACATCACGGCCGTGAACCCGGCTTTTAGCCGCCTTACGGGCTTTTCGGCCCAGGATCTGGTCGGGCGCTCCTGCGCGGTGCTAAGCTGCAGCACTTGTCCACAACCGGTGGGGGGGCCTAACTGCGTCTTAGCGGGCCGCGCCACCGGGGAAACACTCACCTGCGAAATGAACCACAAATCCGGGCGCACCCTGCACCTCTGGAAACGCGCTTCTTTACTGACCGCAGCCGATGGCAGCACTCTTAGCGCGGTAGAAACTTTCACCGAAGCCACCCCAATAGACTTCGCGCAGATTCCTCATCCGATCTCAACCAATCTTAATGATGCCGAGCACAGGCTGGTGGGGGTGTCACCCGCCATGGCCGCCCTGGTGGATGCCCTGTCCGTGCTATCCCAAAGCGACGCACCCATTCTGATACAGGGTGAGAGCGGCGCGGGCAAAGAGCTGGTGGCCCGCCTGCTCCATCAGCATGGGCCCCGCGCCCGCTGGCCCCTGATAAAGTCGAATTGCGCCACTCTGCTTCCCCATGATTTTGCGCGCGGCCCCTGGCTAGGCGATCCGCCCACAAACGCGGATCTTATCCTGGACGAACTGAGCGACCTGCCGTCCGCCTCCCAGGAGCGTCTGGCGGGCCTGCTTAACCGGAACTGGCCGCAGGGACTAAGGCTGCTGGCCCTCACCAACCGCGATCTGGGCGAGCTCGCGGAGCAAGGCCGCTTTAATCGCGGCCTCTGGCACTGCCTGCGCCCGGTTACCATCAACGTGCCTCCCTTGAGGGAACGGCGGGAGGATCTGCCGCTATTGATCGAGCGGCTTTTGGCCGACATGTGCCCGCGCCAGGGGCGGCCCCAGATGAGGCTGAGCCCGGAGGCCTTACAGCTGATGCTTGGCCACCAGTGGCCGGGTAATGTGAGGGAGCTGATCAACGCCCTTGATTACGCGCTTATGCTGAGGTCGTCGGGCTTCATCGAAGCCGCCCACCTGCCTCCGGGCATCACCGGGGCCTCCTTAAACGCGCACGATCCCGCCGTGCAATGCGGCGAGCGCCAGCGCCTGGTTCTGGCCCTGCGCAAGGCGGGCGGGAACCAAAGCGAGGCAGCCCGTCTTTTGGGAGTTAGCCGGGTGACGGTGTGGAAACGCATGCAGCGTTACGGCATCGACCCCAAAAGCCTTTAGCCGCGCCCTTAGCCGCACTTGATATGCCTATCTTGACATAAAGCGCAAGACGCTCCAGAATCTAGCCAATAAGTATCATTCAAAAGTTTCTGCCAAGGAGGTCGGCATGCCGCGCAAGTTGCTTCTTTGCGTCGTCTTGGGTCTCAGCGTTTTGCTTCTTTCAACACCCGCTCTGGCCGGGGAGCGCATCCGCCTGGCAACCACCACCAGCACCCAAAACTCAGGCCTGTTGGAGCATCTCCTGCCGCCCTTTGAAAAAGAGGCCGGCCTAAAAATCGACGTCATCTCCGTGGGCACCGGCAAGGCCCTGGCCCTGGCCAAGCGCTGCGACGTGGACTTGGTCATGGTGCACGCGCCGGCCTTGGAGGAAAAATTCGTGGCCCAGGGCTTCGGGGTGGACCGACGCAAGCTCATGCACAACTATTTCGTGGTGGTGGGTCCGGCCAGCGATCCCGCCGGGGTGGCCAAGGCCAAAAGCGTTGTCCAGGCCTTCCAAGCCATCGCCAAGGCCAAAGCGCCCTTTGTCTCGCGCGGCGACCGCTCGGGCACCAATGTCAAGGAAAAAGAAGTATGGAAGGCCGCCGGCCTGCAGCCTAAATGGGCAGCATACAAGGAGGCGGGCCAAGGCATGGGCGCGGTGCTCACCATGTCCAGCCAGCTCCAGGCCTACACCCTCACCGACATCGGCACCTTCCGCAAATACCTGGCCACCGGCAAGCTGGAGCTGAAGGTGCTCTTGGACCGGGACTCCCTTTTGAAAAACCCCTATTCGGTGATTATGGTCAACCCGGTCAAGTGCCCCCGAACCAAGGCCGCCCAGGCCAAGGCATTCATGGATTACCTGGTCTCGCCCAAGGGGCAGAAGGCCATAGAGGATTACCGGGCCGGCGGCAAGCAGCTGTTCTGGCCCGACGCCGCGCCGGTCAAGTCCAAGTAAAACGGAACTCGCACCAGGAATCGCCCCGCCCGATGCAGGCGGGGCGTTCCATTGCAAGCCCTGGGTGATAGGCCTTGGCGAACGCCCCGTCCCGGACGCAGGACATGGCGAAGCCGAGTTCCAGGGGCAGGCCCATGGCCTGATAGCTCTCCAGATAGGCACAGCGGGCTACCTTGTAAGACAAGACCCCGTCTTTGATGGCTAGGCCGCTAATCTCCAGGGCCTGGCCGCTCATGGCCATGAACTGCATGCATTGGGCGAAATGCTCCAGGCTGGGCCCGGCGGGAGCACCTGCCGCGGCCTTTCGTCCGGCCGCCGTTGCGGCTCCGGCCATGGCTTCCTTGATGATGTCCAAGGCTTCATCACGGCCCAAGCGCCGAGCCAACGCCTCAAAAACCGGCCCCAGCACCTCTGCCTGCAGCTGGCGCTGGATGAGCGGCGAAACTTCTGTTTTTTGCATGCAGCCCTCCCGGCGGAGAATGCTCTTGAACCATGCCTGCCATTACTCGTATAACTATACGAAAGTTTAAGGCAAGCGCAATAAGTCCGCAAACCAGACAGGGAGGTCTGTCATGAACCATAGCCCCAATCTCCTGGATCGCGAGGGCTGCGTTCTGGTGGTTATCGACGCTCAAGAGAAGCTTATGCCCGTCATCCACGACAAGGAGGCGGTAACGGCCAATATCCTGCGCTTGGTCAAGTTCGCGGAAATCATCAAGCTGCCGATCGTGGTGACCGAGCAAAAAAAGCTGGGCCCCACCCTACCCGAGATCAGGGAAGCCTTGTCCGCATACCAGCCCATTGAAAAGATCTCCTGTGATTGCTTCGGTGAGGACGCCTTCTGCCAGCGCCTGGCAGAAATTGACCGCGGCACTCTTTTGCTCTGCGGCATCGAGTCCCACATCTGCGTATGCCAAACCGCCCTGGCCGGCTCGGCCGCTCATGAGGTCCAGGTGATTAGCGATGCCGTGGGCAGCCGCGTGCAGCACAACTGGGTCATCGCCCTGGAGCGCATGCGCGCTCGCGGCGTGGTGCTCACCTCCACGGAAATGCTCATCTACGAGCTTTTGGGCAAAGCCGGGACCGAAGAATTCCGCGCCACCCTGCCTTTGGTCAAATAAGCATAAGGGTCCTTTGACAGCCCGCGAGACTCCTTTTAGAATTAAATGAACCTCCCCGCAAAAAGTGGCGGGGTTTCGGCGGGAATCTCTAAAGGCCGCCGCAAGCGGCGGGCTACGAGACCCGCGACCAATATATCGCTCCCCGCAATGCGAGGCTGCTTTGCCGCCTAAAACCTCCCGCGTTCTGGCCTGGGTCGCCTGGCTGGCGGCAGCTGTCATGCTGCTGGCGTTCATGGCGGCGGCCGCGGTCTTTTGGCGGCCCGAGCTGATACGGCCCTTGTTGGTGCAGGCCATGACCCCTTCCGGCGGCTCCGCCAACCTGGAAAACCTTGAAATCAGCCTCTCGCCCCCGCGCCTGGTGCTGCACGGCTTCCAAAGCAGCCGTCCCGGGGAGGTTTCGCTTAGCTTAAAAAAAGTCCGCTTGGATTTTGAGCTCTCCGGGCTCTGGAGTAAAAAGCCCTGGTTGGAACTGGTGGAAGCCGAAGGCTTGCATGTGGAGCTGAAGCCAAGCCGCGGCGCATCGGATCAGCCCTTGGACCTGGGCGGGATCAGCCTTATTCTGACGGTCAAGAAAGCCAGCGTCAAGGACGCGAGGCTCAGCTTTAGCACCAGCCAGGGGCGCTTGGATTGGGAAGTGGCAAGGCTCACCATAGAGCCCCAAGCCGATGGACGGCGCCTTCTCAGGCTGGAGAGCCGCGCGGCTTGGTCGGACCCTAGCGGCAAGCGCCTGGCCTGGGCCAGGCTGGCAGGCAGCGGCGCCCTGGACCAATCTCCCAGCCTGGATATGGCTTTAAACGTATCTGAAGGCGGCCTGGCCATGGTTCAGTTGGACGGATCCTTGACCGGCGCGCTCAAGGTCAAATTAAGCCAAATGCAGGTGCAAGTAGCCCGGCTTTCTATAACCGTGGCTCAGGGGCAAGGCCGGCTCACTCCGGCCAGCTTGCAATTGCACGGCCATGGCGGGCTTGACGGCGATGACGCCCGCCTTGAGCTGGATCGCCTTAGCTTGGGCGAACGAATCCAGCTAAGCGGCAAATTCAAGGGAAGCCTGGGGCACGGCTTGCGCGGCGATCTGGATCTGCAGGGCCGGGCCGGTTTTGGCCAAGTTGAGATAGGTAACGCGCGCCTTAGCTCAAAGCTGGCCGGCAGCTTGGCCTCTCCCCGCCTGGAAAGCTTTACGGCCGACATACCTGCCGGTGGCGTCACCTGGCTGGGGTCCGCCCTGCCCCTGGGCGAGCTACGGATTACCGGCAAGGGGGCCCTGGATTCCGGCAATAGTTTTCACCTCGAGGACTGGGAGTGCCGTGCCGGCCGCCTGGGGGCGTTCGGCGGCAGCCTGCTGCTGGAAGACTGGCTGCCCAAGAGCGGGGTCATCAAGGGAACCGCCCTGCAGGCGGACGGTCTCTGGGCCTTGGCGCAAACCTTCATCGGCCAGGCTGCCACCGGCTGGCAAGCCAAGGGCAAGGTGGAGCTTTCCGCGGAACTGGGAGGCGAGCAGGCCGGGCAATGGCAAGCCAAGCTGGTCTCCAGCGACCTTGGCTTCAGTTCGTCCGATGGCGCGGTGCTAGTGGGCCAACTGGCCGGGCAACTCGCGCTGGCTGGAACAACCCGCGCCCAACCTGATATCAAAGCCGCCCTCAAGCTAAGCGCAGGCCAAGCTTTGTGGGGGACGGTTTTCCTGGACTTGGCCAAGGCTCCCCTTGAACTGGAGAGCCAGGCTCGTTTAGCTGCCTGGGACGATCTGCGCCAGATCAGGTTCAAGGGACGCTGGGGCGGTTTCGGCCGTTTCTCCGGCCAAGGTGATGTGGCACTTCAAAACGGCGTGCTTGAGCACCAGGGCAGCTTGCTGCTCGAGGAATTGAACCTGGACAAACTCTTCACCGCCTTTGTGCGCGATCCTTATTCCATATCGCTGCCCCTTCTGACCTCATGGGAAGTAAAGGGTAAGGCCCGCTTGGAGATAAAGGGCGTTGGCAAGGGCGCAGAGGCCGATTGCAACGGGCGGCTGCAAATTAGCCAGGCCAGCTTGGTCACCGGTCAAGGTTCCCGGGTCGGCAACCTGGAATTGGACCTTCCATTGGCCTATGCGCTCGGGCGTCCTGCCCCTGCCAAGCCGCCCAGGCCCAAACGGCTGGAATGGGGCAGCATCAAGCTTAGCGATTTAAAGATGCCTAATTTGGAGTTGGGGCGTCTTGAAATGCCCTTGGCGCTCACCCCCAACCGTCTCTGGGTTTTGGGATCCATTGAAGTACCCTTGGCCGGCGGCAAAGCCGTCATCTCGGACCTGCAGGTGGATGAGCCCTTATCACTGGATTTCCAGGCCCGTTGCATGGCTGAGCTGCAGGATCTGAATCTGGCCGCTCTGGCGGGGCCTTCCTTGCCGCTGCAAGGTTTTATAGGCGGCCGCCTTAGCGAGGTAAGGCTGACCAGGCGGTTTCTGCAAACCAAAGGGCTCCTGGAGGGCAGCTTATTCGGCGGGTCGCTTAAAGTCAGAGGAGTGGCAGCGGAACTGCCATTCAGCCCGGGCCGGGAATTTAAAGCCAGGCTTGAGGCCCGCCAGGTGCATATGGAGCCTCTCAGCCAAGCTCTCAAGGTGGGCCGCATCACCGGAAGGCTGGACGCGGATATGAACGGTCTGCGCCTGGCCTATGGACAGCCGGTGGCGTTTCAGCTCAAGGTGAAATCGGTCAGCACGCCCGG
>CAZDRW010000134.1:0-8069 GCA_964507555.1 uncultured Desulfarculaceae bacterium | reverse complement strand
GATGCCCTCCAAATCCACGTCGCCATGTCCCGGCGAAACGAAGTTCCAGCCGCGCCGGTAATCGCCAAATTGCAGGTGCGAACCGAGAATGCTGCTGCGTCCATTCAAGGAGATTTTCGAGTCTTTGACGTGGACGTGATAGATGCGGTCGGGCAGCGCGTTGATAAATTCAACCGGGTCAAACTGCTGGTGGACGAAATGGCTGGGATCGAAGTTGAAGCCGAACGCCTGGCGGTGATTCAGCGCTTCGACCCCCTGGGCATAGCGGCCCGCGACTTAAGGGAATGCCTGATCATCCAAGCCACCGAGCTTTTCCCGGCCCACGATCTGGTGCACGACATTCTGGAAAACCACCTGGGCGATCTGGAGAAGCGCAACTACAACAACATCGCCAAAAAGCTGGGCGCGACCATGGAGGAGGTGGGCGAGGCGCTGCACATCATCCAAAGCCTGGAGCCCAAACCCGGCCGCTCCATAAGCGATGAAGAGCCCCAGTACATCACCCCCGACATCTACGTCTACAAGGTGGACGGCGAATTCGTCATCGTGCTCAACGAGGACGGCCTTCCCAAGCTAAAGGTCAATTCCTTTTACAAGGCAGCTCTGGCTGAAGGCGGCTCGGCCGAGGCCAAGGAGTACGTGCAGAACAAGCTCAGGAGCGCCCTGTGGCTGATCCGCTCCATCCACCAAAGGCAGCGCACCATCTACAAGGTGACCGAGAGCATATTAAAGCACCAGCACGATTTCTTTGACCGGGGCGTGGCCCATCTCAAACCCATGGTGCTCCGGGACGTGGCCGAGGACGTGGGCATGCACGAGTCCACCATCAGCCGGGTGACCACCAACAAGTACGTGCACACGCCCCAAGGCGTGTTCGAGCTCAAGTATTTCTTCAACTCGGGCATCAACCGAGTGGAGGGCGGCTCGGTGGCCTCCGAGGCGGTCAAGGAGCGCATCCGGAAATTAGTTTCCGCCGAAGATGCCAAAAAGCCGCTGTCAGATCAAGCCATTGCTAATATACTTAAAAGAGAGAACATCGACATAGCGCGGAGGACCGTCGCCAAGTACCGCGAAATGTTAAATATCCTGCCCTCCAGCAGGCGCAGGCAGACCTTGTAGGCCCGTCGAGAGGCGATCACGGCAAAAAAGGCCGTTGACAACTTCTTGTCTGGGCGATAAGGACATACCCTTGTGCCTGAACTAAATTTGAGGTCCGAGTAAAAGGAGAACCATTAAATGCAGATTCAAGTCACCTTTCGCCACGTGGAGCCTTCCGAGGCTGTCAAGGAGTACGCGCGGGAGAAGGTGGGCAAGCTGGAAAAGTACCTGGACGGCCCGGTCGAGGCCAACGTCACGCTTGGGGTTGAAAAGCACCGCCACGACGCCGACGTAACCGTCATCGCCAGCGGCCTTAAAATCCACGGCCGCGAAACCACCGGCGACCTTTTCTCAGCCATAGACCTGGTCATGGACAAGCTGGAGACCCAGGTTAAGCGTTACCGCGAAAAACTCAAGAAAGTCGGCCGCAATAACCGCAAGGGATCAGAGCAGCCGTTTACGGTTGACGTGTTCCAAGCCGAGAGCTTTGTCGAGGCAGAGCCCAAGGTGGTCCAAAGCCACAAACTCACCGCCAAGCCCATGGACGTTGACGAGGCGGCCATGCAATTGGATTTGTCCCAGGATGATTTCCTGGTTTTCATCAATTCCCGCACCGGCACCATGAACGTGATCTACCGCCGTGGTGACGGCGACTTTGGGTTGATTGAGCCCCAATAAGCATTCAGCTTGGATTATAAAGGCATCATGAAGCTAACCGACATACTCCGCGAGGAGCAGGTCATCGCCGATCTCAAGGCCCGCAGCAAGCGCTCGGCCATGGAGGAGCTCTGCCAAGTTCTCGGCAAGGAGCATCCCTCCCTGGACCTGAAAAGCCTGATGGAAGTATTGGTGGAGCGCGAGCGCCTGGGCTCCACCGGCATAGGCGACGGTATCGCTATCCCCCACGGCAAGCTGCCCGAACTTAGCGATCTGCTGCTCTCCTTCGGCCGTTCCCTGGATGGAGTTGATTTCGACTCTCTGGACGGCAAACCGGCCCACCTGTTTTTCCTGGTGGTGGCGCCCGAGAACTCGGCCGGAACCCATCTCAAGGCGCTGGCCCGCATCTCCCGCTTGTTGAAAAGCAACGTGGTTCGCCGCGAATTGATGGAAGCCAAGGACGCCCACGATATTTTCGCCATCATCGAGGCCCAGGACGAGGAGTTCTAGCCACCCTGGCCTCCTGGCGCTAACGGGCTTTTAGCCCTTTCACCCACCCCCGGGGGCCGCACCGCAAGGGAACGCCATGGACGCCAGGGCCAACGCCCGCTTCGTGGTCATCACCGGACTGTCCGGCTCCGGCAAGTCCACCATGCTCAACGCCCTGGAGGACATGGGCTTCTACGCGGTGGACAACCTGCCCGCCGAGCTTCTGCCCGCCTTTGTGAATCTGCCCCTGGAATACGTGGGTGAACCCTTCAAAGCCGCCCTGGTCATGGATGTGCGCACCCCGCGTTTCGTGGAGGTCTTTCCACCTATCCTGGACGATCTCTTAAGCAAGGGATACAGCCTGGAGCTTATCTTCCTGGAGACCGAGGAGGACGTCCTGATCCGGCGCTTCTCCCAAACCCGCAGGCAGCATCCCCTGGCGGACAAGGGCGAAAGCCTGGCCGCCGGCCTTAAAAAAGAGCGTGAAATGTTGGAGCCCCTCAGGGCCCACGCCACCCAGATACTGGATACCAGCCGGTTCACCATCCATGAGCTCAGGAAAGAAATCTTCCGCATATATTCCCAATTGGCCCCCCCGGCCAGGCTGCATGTGAATCTCATGTCCTTTGGCTACAAGTACGGTATCCCCCGCGAGTCCGACCTGGTCATGGATGTGCGCTTTCTGGCCAATCCCTACTTCATAGATACTCTTAGGCCGCTTGACGGACGCGATCAACGGGTGGTAGATTACGTTTTCAAGCAAGCCACCACCACGAATTTCCTAAACCGTTTTAAAGGCTTGCTGGACTTCCTCATCCCCCTGTACCATAAGGAGGGAAAAAGCCAGCTCACCATCGCCATTGGTTGCACCGGAGGCCGCCACCGTTCGGTGGCCATCAGTGAATGGCTGGCGGGCAAGCTCAAGTCACCGGATTGCAGGGTCACGCTTCGGCATCGGGACGTGGAGTTGGGATAGCATGATAGGCTTATTGGTCATAACCCATGGAGAGTTGGGCCGCGAACTGATACAAGCCGCCGAATTCATCCTGGGCAGACGGGAGCAGATCACCAGCTTAGCGGTGGTGAGCCAGACCAAGCCCGATGAACTGAGCCGCCAGGTCAAGGACGCCATCCGCCAGGTGGGCGGTCCGCAAGGGACCCTGGTACTCACCGACATGTTCGGCGGCACCCCCAACAACATCTCGCTGACCTTGTGGGAGGAGGGCAAGGTGGAAATCGCCACCGGCGTGAACCTGCCCATGGTCATCAAGGCGCTCACCACCCGCGACAAGCTCACCCTCACCGAACTGGCCAGCCAAGTCTGCTCCGCCGGCCGGGAAGCCATCTCCGTTGCCGGAGAGCTTCTCTCATCTTGAGCGCTGGGCCCCTCCGGGCCTGCGCCTCTTAATCGCACCGCTTAAAGCGCGGCATCTCGACGCCGTCATGGCCATTGAAAAGGTGGCTTTCGCCAATCCCTGGCAGCGGACCCTGTTCGAGGCCGAACTCCAGCATCGCCACGCCCTGGTGCTGGCCGCGCTCACGCTACCGGCCGAGACCCTGGTCGCCTACCTCTGTCTGTGGGTAGTGGCGGGCGAGGCCCAAGTGCAGAACCTGGCCGTGCACCCGGCCTTTAGGGGACGCGGGGTGGGGCGCTATCTGCTGGTGAGGGGCCTCTTGGAAGCCCGCCGCCGGGGCGCCGAGAAGGCCACTTTAGAGGTGCGGCCATCCAACACCGCCGCGCGCCGCTTGTACGCTTCCCTGGGGTTTATCGAGGTGGGCCGGCGCCCGGGCTATTACCAAGCCGAGGGCGAGGACGCCCTGCTCCTGGACTGCGACCTCACAGCCGCCGCCTTCTTGCCGCCTATAAGCGGTTAAACCGGCAAAATGCCCTAAACTCCCGGCCTGCCGCATATCCTCTCTTGACCTGAAACAAGCTGAGTTTTATTCTGGAGTAATGATGGTTTAGTGAAATCTATCACTTGTTGCGCAACAACTGAAAATAATTGAGACGCCGGCAGCGAAACTGATGGTCCCCAGGTGACAGTTCCGCAGCGGGCGGGTTCCAACACTACTTTCCCACATTACCTGAAATCCAGCCCGCCCCCTAAAAGGCGGGTGCGATCCATCGGGATTGGGAGGACCCTGAAAATGGCAGTGAAAGTAGGTATTAACGGGTTCGGGCGAATAGGGAGGCTGTCGGCGCGCATCTTGGGAACCGGACATAAAGACCTGGAGCTGGTGGCCATCAACAGCCGGGGCCCCAATTACAGCCTGGCTCATCTCCTGAAATATGATTCAGTGCACCGCACCTATCCGGGCAACGTGGACTTTGGCGACAACTATATTAAGATCGAGGGCCGGCGCATCGCCGTGACTCACGAGACCGAACCCGCCAAGATCCCCTGGCGCGAAATGGAAGTGGATATCGTCCTGGAATCCACCGGCGTGTTCAAGCGCACCTCCGACACCAAGCCCCATATCGAATCCGGCGGCGCCAAGAAAGTCATCATCAGCGCGCCCTCCAAGGACGAAACCCCCATGTTAGTAATGGGGGTGAACCAGGGCAGCTACGATCCCGGCACCATGCACATAATTTCCAACGCCTCCTGCACCACCAACTGCCTGGCGCCGGTGGCCAAGGTTATCAACGACGCCTTTGGCATGGAATACGGCATCATGACCACCATCCACGCCTACACCATGAGCCAGCGCATGCTGGACGCCTCGGCCAACGACATCCGCCGGGCCAGGGCAGCAGGGCTTTCCATGGTGCCCACCAGCACCGGCGCGGCCCGCTCCCTGGGCCGGGTGATCCCCGAGTTGGACGGCAAGCTGGACGGCTTCGCCATCCGGGTGCCCACTCCCGACGTGTCGCTGTTGGACCTGAACTGCCGGGTAAGCCGCGAGGTGACGGTGGAGGAGGTTAACGACGCGCTCCGGCAGGCGGCCAAGGGCTATCTCAAGGGCATCTTGGCGGTGACCGACATCCCCTTGGTTTCCATCGACTACACCTCCAGCCCGTTTTCGGCCGTGATCGACGCGCCTTTGACCATGGTCATGAACGGAAGAATGGTGAAGGTCCAGGCTTGGTATGATAATGAAATGGGGTTCGCCCAGCGTTACATTGACTTGGCCGCTTTAGTGGCCCGCCAGTTATAGCTAGAGTTGGAGTTGCAAAAAATGAAGTTCATTAACGAAGTGGATATCAAAAAAAAGCGGGTGCTCTTAAGGGTGGATTTCAACGTGCCTTTGGACCAGGACCAGAACATCACCGACGACAACCGCATACGCGCGGCGCTGCCTACCTTCAACTATGCCTTGGATGAAAACGCCTGCCTGATCGTGGCCTCCCACATGGGACGCCCCAAGGGCAAACGGGTGGAAGCTTTAAGCATGGCGCCGGTGGCCCGCCGCCTGAGCCGGCTCTTGCGCAAGGACATCAAGGAAGTCAAACTGGCGCCCGATTGCGTGGGCCCCGATGTCAAGAAAATGGTGGATGCGCTAAAGCCCGGCGAGGTGCTGGTCTTGGAGAATCTGCGCTTCCATCCCGGCGAAACCTTGAACGACGAGGAGTTCGCCCAGGAACTGGCCTCGCTTTGCGATGTTTACGTAAACGACGCCTTCGCGGTGGCCCACCGGGAGAACGCCTCGGTGAGCGCCATCACCAAATTCGCCAAGCTGAGCGTGGCCGGCTTCACCATGAAAAAGGAGCTGGACTACTTCCGCCGGGCCATGGTGGACCCGGCCCGGCCCTTGGCCGCGGTGGTGGGCGGGGCCAAGGCCATTACCAAGCTTCCGGCCCTGGAAAACCTCTTGGAGCACGCCGACAAGATAATCATCGGCGGCGCCATGGCCAACACCTTTCTCATGAGCGTGGGCTACGAAGTGGGCCGCAGCCTGTACGAGGAGGAACTGGTGCCGGTGGCCAACGTGCTTTTGCGCAACGCCAAGCGCGAGGGGGTAAAAATCTACATCCCGGTGGACTGCGTAGTGGCCGACCGTTTCGACCCCAAGGCCGAGACCAAGCTGGTCACGGTGCAGGACGTGCCGCCGGAGTGGATGATAATGGACATCGGCCCAGCCACCAGCATGCTCTACCGCGAGGCGCTGGCCGACTGCAAGACCATCATCTGGAACGGGCCCATGGGGGCTTTCGAGATGGACGCCTTCAGCCGCGGCACCATGAACATGGTCACCACCGTGGCTCAGAGCTACGCGCTCACCATCATCGGAGGCGGCGACACCGACGTGGCCATCACCAAGATGGGCGAGCAGGACAATATCTCCTACATCTCCACCGGCGGCGGCGCGTTTTTAGCCATGCTCACCGGCGAGGAGCTGCCCGCGGTGGAGGCCCTGGGCGGGGTGACCGGCCTTAACGGCTATGATTCAAATCACTAATCTCAGCTGACCGCATGCTCGCATGCTTAGGAGGAAGCCATGTCTCGCACCCTGATGGTGGCTGGCAATTGGAAGCTGCATAAAACCGTGGACGAGTCGGTGGCCTTGGCCCAGGCCCTGTTGAAGGGGCTGCAGCGAAAGGATTTGGATGTCCTGATCGCGCCTACCTTCCCCGCCATCCATGCCGTGGCCCAAGCCGTGAAGGGAAGCCCCATCCTGGTGGCCGGGCAAAACCTCTATTGGCAGGACCAGGGGGCGTTCACCGCCGAGGTGAGCGGCCCCATGCTAAAGGCCGCGGGCGCCAGCCACGTCATCATCGGGCACTCCGAGCGGCGCCAGTTTTTCGGCGAGACCGAAAAGACCGTGAACCATCGCGTAAACGCCGCCCTCAGGTCCGGTCTAACCCCCATCGTCTGTGTGGGCGAGACCCTGGAGGAGCGGGAAGCCAACCAGACCGCCGACGTGCTGCAAAGCCAGCTGGCCGGCGGCCTGGCGGGCCTGGACGCCAAGCAGGCGGCCAAGCTGATTATCGCCTATGAGCCGGTGTGGGCCATAGGCACCGGCAAGACCGCCAGCGAGGACCAGGCGGACCAGGCCCACGCTGAAATAAGGGCCTGGTTAGGCGGTAGATTTGACAAAAATATTGAAAATTCGGTCCGTATCCTGTATGGAGGTAGTGTCAAGCCGGCCAACGCGGCCGGTCTTTTGAATAGGGAGCACGTGGATGGGGCGCTGGTTGGCGGCGCCTCGTTAACTGCTAAGGATTTCTTAGGAATAATCGAAGCGGCCTAAACCGCTCAGCAAGGTCTAATTATTATGTCCCTGGTGGTGTTGATTATCCATGTTGTGGCTTGTTTGGCCCTGATCCTGGTGGTGCTCTTGCAAGCCGGCAAGGGCGCGTCCATGGGCGCGGCCTTCGGCGGCTCATCGCAAACCGTGTTCGGCAGCACCGGCGCCACGCCGTTTTTGGCCAAGCTGACCACGGGCATGGCTGTCTTGTTCATGTTCACCTCCTTGGGACTGGCCATTTTCGCCAATCGGGGCGGAATGCCCTCGGTGATGCAGGAAACGGCTCCGCCGGCCCAGACCGCGCCAGCCGCTCCGGGCAAAAAGGCGGACACCACGCCGGCTCCAGCCAGCCAAGCCGCGCCCGCGGCGCCGGCGGCCAAGGCACCTGCGGAGGGCAAAAAGTAAGACTCAAAATCGCCGTCGTGGTGGAATTTGGTAGACACGCCGTCTTGAGGGGGCGGTGGGGAGACCCGTGCCGGTTCAAATCCGGCCGACGGCACCAAAAATAAATTGAGATTTCAGGCGCTTACAAAGCCAAAAATCTCAAAATAGGTTGATCAGATGTTGATCAAGCTTAAATGGGCTCAGCAAGCAAAGCTGAGCCCGTTTATTTGTATCCCAGAGGCCAAGCCCAC
>CAZDRW010000133.1:0-8154 GCA_964507555.1 uncultured Desulfarculaceae bacterium | reverse complement strand
TTCTACCATAGTGCTTATCTATAGGCACGAGGCGTGCCAATTCGGAGGCGTTAAAAAAGCATATTCATTTCAGCTGGTTGCAGTTTTAGATTTGAAGGATTTGGGGAGTGTGTTGCAGGATGATTTAGATGTATGCAGTATACAATGATATATATATTAGTAATTCAGTGCAGTTATGTTGGCAACGTAGTGTTGCAAATATTGCAACACTACGTTGCATATTGCGCAACAAATTATGGTGCTTGTATGCCTAAACGTTTCATGTGACGCCACAGGGTGCTGCGGTCGATGCCCAAGCTGAGGGCGGCATGGCCGCGGTTCCAGCCAGCCTGGTTCAGGGCGGCCAAAATCCGCTGACGCTCGCTCTCCTGGCTGTCCGAACCTGTTGAGCTGGCGCTGCCCAGGGAGGTTTTATCATCCCGCAGGCTCCAAGGCAGATGATCTCCCTGGATTATTTCGCCTTGGCAAAGCAGGCAGGCGTGCTCCAGGATGTTTTCCAGTTCGCGCACGTTGCCCGGGTAGTCATAGTTCAACAGCTGCTCCAAGGCAGCGGGATCGAAGCGGCAGATAAAGGTGCCTTGCTCCACGTTTCTTTTTTGGATGAAGCGGCGGATCAGAAGGGGGACGTCCTGGCGCCTCTCTTTCAAAGGCGGCACATGCACCCGGATAACATTGAGACGGTAGAATAGGTCCTCGCGGAAAAGTCCGGCCTCCACCTGCTGGGCCAAGGGCGTGTTGCAGGCGGTGATTATGCGTACGTCGACCTTGACCGTCTTGCGCGCGCCCAAAGGAAAGAACTCGCGGTCCTCTATCACCCTCAAAAGCTTGGCCTGCAAAGCCAAAGGCAACTCGGAAACCTCATCCAAGAAGATGGTTCCGCCGTCGGCTAGCTGGAAGCGGCCCGGCTTGTCGCGGTCGGCCCCGGTGAAAGCCCCGCGCAGATAGCCGAACATCTCGGACTCCAGCAAATTCTCCGGCAGCGCCGCGCAGTTCACCTTGATGAAAGGCTTATTGGCGCGAGGGCTTTGCTGGTGGATTATGTGGGCCAGAAGATCCTTGCCGGTGCCGGTGGGGCCTTCGACCAAGATGGTCACCGGCTTGGGGGCCACCACTTTCAGCACGTCGAAAACCCGCTGCACCTGGGGGCTTTCTCCTATGAAGTCCTCCCAGCGGTAGCGGCGTTCCTCGTTGAGGATGCGGGCCAGATGGTAGCTGCGGATTGTTTCCACCCCGCCCACCACGCGGCCGGAGGCGTCCCTGAGCGGCGTCACCGAAACCTTGACCGGCGCCACCGAGCGGCCCTGGTGGCGGATGAACACCGCTGGCCGGTCATGCTGGCCTTCTCCAGTTTGCAGGGCGCGCTTTAGGGGGCAGTCGCTTTCGCAAAGCGATGATTTAAACACCTCCCGGCAGGGCTTGCCCAAAGCCTGCTCCGTGGGAACTCCACTGATTTCAGATGCGGCCTGGTTTATATAGGTGACCTTGCCGCTTTTATCCACGGCGATGACGCCGTAAACTAAGGCTTCCAGGATATTGAGGGCGGGTAAGCCATCCAGATATGATGGAACTGGCTTTTGCATGGCTGCTAAGGGCTCTCCTGCCCGCAAGCGGGCTTGATGGTGGTCAAGGCACCCCTCCATAGCCCCATGATTTCTAGAGAGTTGCACGATCAACTCAACCTTAGGTTCTTAATATTAGCATCTTAGCATCGTATGGGCCATTTGGGCCACCCGTATGCTAGGCAGCGTGCGCCTTGAGGGTCAATTTGCCGAGTTGGCTCCATACGCGGCCGAGTTCTTTTCCCAGGCCATCAGGATCGAACTCGCTTAGGCAGAGGCCCGCCAGCATGGCCTCCACAACCTTGGGGCTGTGGGGCAGGCGGCCCACCATGGGCAGGCCCGCGTCGCGGCAATAGGATTCCACCTTCCGGCTCATGTCCATGTTGAGGTCAAATTTGTTTAGCAACACCACCACCGGCACCCGGAAATGGCGGCACAAATCCACCACCCGGTCGAGGTCGTGCAGCCCGGATTGGGTGGGTTCGGTGACTATCACCGCCAAGTCGGTGCCCGAGAGCGAACTGATGACCGGGCAGCCTATGCCTGGAGGCCCATCGCTGATGATTAGCTCGCAACCTTGTTCTTGGGCCAGTTCTCGCGCCTGTTGGCGCAGCAATGCCACCAGGCGGCCGGAATTTTCCTGGCCGGGAAACAATTGGGCGTGCACCATGGAGCCCAGGCGGCAGGTGGATTGATACCAGTCGCCGCAATAGCGGATCGGGAAGTCCACGGCTTGGGCCGGGCAAAGGGTCACGCAAACTTTGCAACCTTCGCAACGGAAGGGATTTACCACGGCCACGCCGTCTTGCAGCTCCAAGGCATCGAAGCGGCAGGCCTCCACGCATTCGCCGCAGCCCGTGCAAGCTTGGGGGTCTACTATGGCCTGGTTGCCTGACTTAAACTCATGGGTGGCATAGGGCTTGGGATTCAGCAGGAGGTGCAGGTCCGGCGCGTCCACATCCAGGTCGCAGATGATGGGAGCCTGGCCGCCGATGCCCGCCAGGTGGGCCAAAGCGGCGGTGATGGTGGTCTTGCCCGTGCCGCCCTTGCCGGAAAGCACCAAGATCTCAGGCATGACTGGCCTCCCTTAGCGGTTTGGCCAAAGCGGGCAGGGCCGCGGCCAGGTCCTTGAATAGATCCCTCATGGTGGGCAGGACATCGGTCAAGACCTGCCCTTGGGCATAGGCCGAGGCTGCTTCGGCGTCAAAAGGAATTTCCGCCAACAAGGGCAAGCCGCTGCGGCGGCAATAGTCGTGCACCTTTTCATCGCCCAGCCCAGCCCGATTGATGACCACGGCCATGGGCATGCCTAAAGGCGTGAAAGCCTGGTGGGCCAAACGCAGATCGAACAGGCCGAAGGGCGTGGGCTCGGTGACCAGAAGCACCAAGTCCGCTCCGCTCACCGCGCTCACCGCCGGACAACTCACCCCGGGCGGGGCGTCGACGAGCACGTCGCCCGGCTCTTCGGTAAGCATGGCCTGCAAGCGCCGGTTCACCGCGCGCATGAGCGGCGGGCTCATGGCCTCGCCCACCCGCAGGCGACCCATGACAAAGCCAGCGCTGTCCGCCCGGCCCCAGAGCACCTCGCCCAAGTGGCGGGACGCGGGGTGCAGGGCTCCAGCAGGGCAGACCATGAGACAGCCGCCGCAGCCGTGGCACATCTCGGGGAATACCAGCAGGGTTTCGCCAAGAAGGCTGATGGCCTTGAACTGACAAATCTCGGAGCAGGCCCCGCAGGCGGTGCATAGAGACTCGTCCGCCTCCGGCACCTCCATGAGCGCCTGCTCGCTATGCGCAAGCTCCGGCTTCAGAAACAGATGCAGGTTGGGCTCCTCCACGTCCATATCCACCGCCGTCAAAGGCCCCGGCCAAACCCGGGCCAAGGATGCAGTCACCGTGGTCTTGCCGGTGCCGCCCTTGCCGCTGGCGATCGCCACCCGCATGGCTAACGGCGGCCGGCGCTGTTGGGCGCTTGGGCGGTTTGCACTTGGCCGGCTTTGTAACGATCCAGGGCTTGCCTGACAGTCAGCCCCTGCAGATCCTGACCCACCTGGATGCCGGCGGCTTGCAAAGCCTGGAAGGCCTTGGGCCCCACAAAGCCGGTGAGAACCAACTTAGCGCCCGAGCCGGCCACCATCTCGGCGGCCTGGATGCCCGCGCCTTGGCCCCGCAACTGGGCTGCGCCATTATTGAGATAGGTTGACTCCATGGTTTCCGGATCTACCACCACGAAGCCGGCGGCGCGCCCGAACCGGGAATCCAACATATCGTCCAAGCCGGGTCCTTCGCTGCTCACGGCGATTTTGATGCTCATAGCTCACCTTCTTTGTTTGAAGAAGCGCCCCGGACTGCCTTACTTTCGTGGTAAGTGCGCGAACTGGGTCGGGGGATGCAGCTAATCGGCAAGGCCGGGGCGCTTCGTAGTTTTGTGTTTTAGCACATAATGATATACCTGAAACGACTATAGTCAACAGTAGTTTTAAGCCTCAAAAATAGGCCAAGATTCCAGCAGCATAAAGCCGGTCGCCTTGGCCTAGTCCGCTTGGTTGGGGTTAAAGCGCCCGCCAGTGGTCCAGCAACGCCTGCCCCGGGCTCTGCCCTGGCCGCCGCCTCGGCCGCCAAGCGGCGCGGCACTCCTGAAGTTGCCGCCCCAACGGCCCAGCCGGCCCTGCGCCATGCGACTAAAAGGGCCGATCCCGCTGCCAGTGGCGGAAACCTGGTCAGTGCCATTTGTGGGCTGCGTGCTGCCCCCGCAAAGGCCGAAGCCTCCTCCGCTGCGGGGACCTTGCCCCCATGGTCCTGTACGATCAAATCTAGGCATTTCATACCTCCTTTTTTTCGTCTGACGTTTCATCATCAGGAAACACGCCAGGTTCTTGATCTCGCATTGCGGCCTGCCTGCCCTGGCCCCTGCCGCCGCCGCGACCGCCTCCCCTGCCCATCCCCCGCCCGCGTCCACCGCCGCGACCCTGGCCCCTGCCACCACGCGCTTCCTCGGCCAGGCGGTAATCGCCGCCTTCGATGCGTAGGGCCCAGCCCTTTACCAAGGCTTGGCTCACCACGCCCCGTGCCTGGGATAGGATGCGCGAAAAAGTGGGTCTGGAAACGCCCATTTGCTCGGCCGCCTCCTGCTGCTCCAGTCCCTCCACATCAGCCAGGCGCAGGGCTTCCAAGCCCTCCACCGGCAGAACGACTTCCTCGCTGGCGCGGAGGGGCACTCCGCGCGGCTTGAAGTAATCCGCCCGGGGTTGATCGGCTACTAAACGGCATTTGCGGGGTCTGGGCATCTCGCCTCCTAGTTATGAACCTGTGTTCAAAATATAACACCGCATTTATCCCCTGTCAATATAAGGGAATTAATTTTTTGAATTTAGGACGCTGCCCTTTGAGGACCTGGCGAGGGTTGTGATGTATAACTAATTAATTTGCCATGCTAAAAAACATTATTGATGATCCCCCCTTGCTATTGACCGGCCATTAGTGGAACCATGGCCACGGATGCCCAGCCATAGCCGGGGCTGTCCGTTAACGGGGGAGGCCTTCATAAAATGCCCTTTACCATGCCCCTGGAGCACCGTCAGGCTGCTGTCCGCTGGCGACTGAGCGCCATCTTGCGCTTGGTGCTGCCGTCGGTGCTTACTATTGTGCTTTTCACCGGGGCCCTGTTCGCGGTGATCCTGCCGGCCTTGGAAAAGGCCTTTGTGGACCGCAAGCGCGAAATGATCCGCGAGTTGACCCAGACGGCCTGGGATACCCTGGCCTTTTATCACGCCCAGGAGGAACAGGGGCGCCTGGCCAGGAGCCAGGCCCAGGAGCAGGCCAAGGCCCAACTCCGGGCCATGCGCTATGGTGACGACAACAAGGACTATTTTTGGATCAACGATCTGGGGCCGCGCATTGTCATGCACCCTTACCGGCCCGACTTGGAGGGCCAGGACGTCAGCGACTTCAGCGATCCTCACGGCAAGCGCCTTTTCGCCGAGATGGTCAGCGTGGCCAAAAGCCACGGTCAGGGCTATGTAGATTACATGTGGCAATGGAAGGACGACCCCAAGCACATCGTGCCCAAGGTTTCCTATGTCAAGGAGTTCAAGCCCTGGGGCTGGGTGGTGGGCACCGGCATCTATGTGGAGGACGTGGCCCAGCAGGTGGCCGTGATCACCGACCGCCTCACCTGGGTGGGCTTGGTCATTATTGTCATCGTGGCGCTTCTGGAAATGTTCATGGTGTCGCAGACCCTGCGCGCCGAAAATCGCCGCCAGGCGGCTCAACGCGAGGTCGAGCGTTCGCGCGGCATGCTGCGCCTGGTCATGGACAATATCCCCCAGCTGATTTTTTGGAAGGATCGGGACGGAGCCTACCTGGGCTGCAACCGGGCCTTTGCCGCCCATGCCGGCCTGACGGAACCCCGCCAGGTCAAAGGCTTGCGCGGCCACGATCTGCCCTGGCAACCTGCCGAACAAAAGGCCCTGCGTGAGGCCGAAGAACGGGTGATGAGCAAAGGCCAGCCCGAATTGCACCTGATAGAGCCCCAGACTAGGCCCGACGGCGCGCGCTTGTGGATGGATAGCAACCGCATACCCTTAAAAGACTATGCCGGCCAGGTGGTGGGCGTGCTCTGCACCCATGAAGACATCACCAAGCGCCGCGAGACCGACCAGGCCTTGCAGGAAAGCGAGCGCCGCTTCCGCACCCTTTTGGAAAACGTGCAGGTGGGCATCGCCATTGTGCAGGAAGGAAACATCGTCTTCACCAACCCGGAAGAGGAGCGCATCCTGGGCCCTCTGCCTCTGCCTTTTTCCGTAAACAAGCTGGCCGATGGCGGGGGCGAAACTCAGCCCGAAATGCAGGATTTTTTAGGTCTGCTTCAGCAGCCCGGAGCCAACGGCGCAAATGGGATTCAGGAGGTGCAAAGCTTGGATTTGGACCTGGCTTCGCTGCCCCCTGAGCGCCGGGGCTCTGATCCGCCGGTGCGCTGGGTGCATTGCCGCACCCGCCGCATGACCTACCAAGGCCGCGAGGCGCTTCTGGTTATCATGCTGGACATCACCAAGGCCAGGGAACTGGAGCATCTGGTACGCATCCAGGACAAGATGGCTTCCCTGGGCCGGGTGGCGGCGGGCATCGCCCATGAGATCAGGAATCCGCTATCGGGCATCAATATGTATCTCAGCGCCCTGGAGAACAAAATCGCCAGCGGCGAGGGGCCGGAACTGGAAACCATCATCGCCAAGATCCAGGCCGCTAGCGCCAAGGTGGAAGGGGTGATCAAGAGGGTGCTGGATTTCTCGCGGCCCAGCGCACCCAAGGTATCTCTGATCAATCTGAATCAGGTGGTTAAAAACGTGATTGAGTTGTCCTCGGTGACCCTGCGCAAGGGAGGCGTCAGCGTGGAGGCGTCTTTGGCCCAGGATTTGCCTCCAGTGCATGCCAACGGACAGCTGCTGGAACAGGTGCTCTTGAACTTGGTGACCAATGCGGTGCAGGCCTTAAGCGAGGTGCAGGGCGAAAAAAAGATCGGCCTGACATCCTCCATGGAGCGCGACCGCATAATTATCAAGGTGGCGGACAACGGCCCCGGGGTGCCGCCGCAGATGAGGGAACGAGTTTTCGACCCGTTTTTCACCGGCAGGCGGGACGGCTTCGGCATCGGCCTGAGCCTTTGCCACCGCATCGTAAGCGACCATGGGGGCAAGCTTTCAGTGAATACAAGCAAATGGGGCGGAGCGGAATTCCACATGGAGATACCGGCCTCGGTTTACTGGGGCTATGACTCTCACGGTTAGGAGCGGCCATGGTTTCCTACAGCATTTTTGTGGTGGATGACGAGGAGTCCATCCGCGACGCGGCCCTGATGAACCTCACCAACTACCAGGTCAAGGCCTTTGCCAACGCGGAGGCGGCCTTGGAGGCGCTGAAGAAGGAGACTCCGGATCTGGTGCTGTTGGATATCGGGCTGCCCGGCATGGACGGCGTGCAGGCACTGGAGCAGATAAAGGCCTCGCATCCCGAGGTGCTCTGCATAATGATAACCGCCTTCGAGGACGTGCACACCGTGGTTTCGGCCATGAAGCTGGGCGCCTATGACTACGTGGTCAAGCCCCTGCACATGGAGGCCCTCAAAACCACCATCCAAAACGCCTTGGAGAGCATCCGTCTGCGCAAGGAGGTGCGCGAGCTGCAGACGCGTTGCCTGTTGGAAAACCTGCCGATCTTCATCGCCGAGAGCAACGAGCTGCAAAACGTCATGGATTTCGTGCAGCGGGTGGCCCAGAGCCCCACCGCCCCGGTTCTGATCCTGGGCGAAACCGGTACCGGCAAGGAGCTCATCGCGGCCTCGGTGCACTATCAAAGCCCGTTATACCGGGGTCCCTTGGTGACCTTGAACTGCGCGGCGTTGCCCACCGACCTCATCGAGAGCGAGCTGTTCGGCTATGAGGCCGGGGCCTTTTCCGGGGCCAAAACCAGTGGCAAGCGCGGCCTGGTGGAGGAGGCCAAGGACGGCACCTTGTTCTTGGACGAGGTGGGCGATCTGCCGCCCGAAGCCCAGGCCAAGCTCTTGCGCTTTTTGGATTCGGGAGAATATTACAAGATC
>CAZDRW010000132.1:0-8209 GCA_964507555.1 uncultured Desulfarculaceae bacterium | reverse complement strand
CCCGGTTCAACACCGCGTCGATCTCCTCCACGATGCCGGGAGGGATCATGTCGAGATTGCTCACCCTGATAACCACTTCGTATTTCAAGTTCTCAGGGAACTGCGCCAACACCTCGGCCGCCTTGACCTGGGGCAGGTGGGAAAGAATCACGGCTATGGTCTGGGGGTGCTCGCTCTTGATGAACCCGGCCAAGGTCTTTGAGTCGACGTTTTTGACTCTCTCGAAAGGCACCGGTTCTTTGGCCTTTCTCAGCTCCTCCATCAATCCGGCGGCGGCGTCCTCGCCCAAGGCCAGGGCCAGGGCGCGGCGGGCGGTCATATCGCCCGAGATCATGGGTCCCATCTCGCTCTTTAAGGCCTCCAAAAACTCCTTTAAAAGCGTCTCCTGCAGGTCGGGTTCCAGGCGGTCCAAGTTGCTCATGGCCACGCCGACCAGCTTTATCTCTTCCTGCTCCATCTTTTTGAACATCTCGGCGGTAAACTGCTCCCCCATGGAGGCCATCACTGCCGCGGCCTTTTGCAGCCCGCTCATTTTGTCAGCGCTAAGTGCCATGCGCGCTCCTCCCCTCTAAGGCTACAGCCGCTATGCTTGGTGGATCCAAGAACGCAACACTGCCGTGGTCCGTTCGGGATCTTGTTGGGCCAAGGCCAGGATCATATCCCTGGTACCCATCTTGCGGGCGGCGCCTTCGATTTGCTCCCGCTCCTCGCCAGGAGGCAGTTCCTCGCCAGGGCCAACCCGCGCCTCGGCTCCAACGGCCTCCTCTTTGGCTTTACGCGCGATCAAGTGTTTCATCAAAGGCCGCACAACCATAAGGAAGAACAGTATGGCCAAGATCAGGTTGAGCGCCTGCCGCCCATACTTGTCCAGATAATCCTGCCAGCCGACACCCGCCATGGCGCCGGCGCCTGGAGGCAAGGCGAAGGGAACGTTGGCCACGGTTACTTCGTCGCCCCTATTTTCATCATAACCCACCGCGCGCCGAACCAATTCGGTAAGTTGGGTCATCTCCTTGGCGGTGCGCGGGGTAAAGGTGCGGGTGGTCGCTCCTTCAGGGGTGGTGGCTTCCTTGTATGGACCATCAACCATGACCGCCACCGAAAGGCGGTTGACGCCGCCCAGGGCCTTCAAGGTCTGCCGCTTAGTGCGGCTTATCTCGAAGTTGGTGGTCTCATCCTCGCGTTTGCGCTCAGTGTTGCCCGTCTCCTCCAAGCCGGGCGCGGCGTTGCGCTGGGCCAAAGTAAAGCGGTTATCCGGCGCGCCTATGGGCAGGTTGCCGGCATTTTTGGAGTTTTCGGAACTGCGCGTTTCGGAACGAACCGCGGTCTGATCCGGATCGAAAAGGTCTTTCACCTCTTCGGTGCGGGTGAAATCAATGTCAGCCGACACCCTGACCACCGCCCTGCCCATGCCGATAACCTTCTCCAGCATGGTCTGCACCTTGTTGGAGATTTGGGCCTCGGTGCTGCGCTGGTAGTCCAATTGGCTGGCGGTGAGAGCTGCGGGGAATCCGGCGCTGTCTTGGTCTTTGCGGAAAAGCAGATTGCCCGAGGAATCCACCACGGTGACATGGGCGTCGTCCAGATCAGGTACGCTGCCCGCCACCAAATGCACTATGCCCTGGATCTGGCTCTTGGAAAGCGTGCGGCCGGCCGCCAATCGCAGCACCACCGCAGCGGTGGGTTTTTTCTCATCCTCTACAAAAAGGGACTCCCGGGGCATGACAATGTGCACCCTGGCGTCGTCCACCTCCGAAAAGCTGGCGATGGTCCGCGCCAGTTCGCCTTGCAGGGCCCGCTGGTAAATAATCTTCTGCACGAACTCGGTGGTGCCCATCTTGATTTCGTTGAACACCTCAAAGCCGATGCCCTGGCCGCGCGGCAAGCCGGCCGAAGCCATAGACAGACGGGTCTCGTACACCTGGTCCTGGGGCACCTTGATCACCGTGCCGTCGCCCTCAAGCTGGTAGGGCACTTTAATCTCTTTGAGCTTGGCCACCACCTGGGAAGCGTCGCTTTGGGCCAGGCCCGAGTAGAGCACCTGATAATCCGGTTTGTTAATCCATAAAAGAAGGGAAAGGAAGCCTCCCATTATGAGAGCCGCCGCGCCCATGACAAGGAGCCGGCGGCCCATGGTCATTTCGGACCATGCTTCGCGGAATTGGTTTCCGCCGCCCTTGGGTGCTTCCTCTGCTTTTTTGCCTGCGATCTCTTCGGGTGCCGCCATGGTTTAATTTTCCCGGATTTAGGCTTAGAAATGCATCCTCATAACTTCTTGGTAGGCGTTGACCAGCTTGCCGCGCACCGCCATGAGAAGTTGAAAGGAAATCCCGGCTTTCTCAACCTGGATCATGGTTTCATGCAGAGTCTTGCGTTTGCCTGTGGTCAGGTCTTGTATGGCCTGGTTGGCCTTTTGCTGCTCGTTCTCGACCCTTTGTACGGATTCCTTCATGTGCTCCAGGAAACCCTTCTTGTTTTCTTCGGGCTCGGTCTTGTGACTGAGCGAGTGCAACACGTTAGGGCCGAAACCTTGAATGCGGGGATCGCTCATGGTCCTATCTCCTTAACCGGTTGGTTAGCGCCCGATCTCCAGGGCCTTGGTCGCCATGCTCTTAGAGGCGTTCACCGCGGTCACGTTGGCTTCGTAGGAACGGCTGGCTTGGATCAGGTTCGACATCTCGGTGACCACGTCCACATTGGGGAACAGCACGTAACCGCTTTCATCCGCGTCGGGATGGCTGGGATCATAGACCCTTTTGAACTCTTCATTGTCTTGGTAGATGCCCTGGACATAAACTCCGCGGCGGGGGTCTTTACCGGGCAAATAAGGCGGCGTGTCCATGGCCCGGGTCAAATGACTGACAAACGGCACCGCCGAAAAGACTGGCACTTTGCGGCGGTAGGGCCCGCCCTCGGCGGTGCGGGTCACCTGTGAATTGGCCAGATTTTGCGAGATGATGTTCAGGCGGGTGCGCTGGGCGCTTAACCCGCTGGCGCTTATCTCCATGGAGGTGATTAGATCCATTTTAACGTCCTGCCTCGGTGATCACGGTCCGTAGCTTTTCGAACTTTTTGTTCAAAAGCTTGACCATGGCGTTGAACATGATGTTGTTTTCCGCCAGCCGGCTCATCTCGATATCCAGATGCACCGGACCAGTGTCCTTGTACTGGGGCGCCGCGTGGCTGAACGGCTTGGGCTGCTCAAACGGCATATGCTTGGGATCGGTGCGCGCCAAGGTGGGCGGAAGCACTCCTCCTTCCAAGGCGGTGGCCAGTTGTTTTTCGAACTCCAAGCCGGTTCCGCGGTAGTTGGGAGTGTCCACATTGGCGAGGTTGCGGGAAATCAAGTTGTTAGACCGCACCCGGCGATCCATGTTGGCTTCCAGCAGATTCGTGGTTACGTCGAAAAGATTGCCAGCCCCCATGGTTTCCTCCTGTTGGAAAAGTTGGCGCAGGCGTAAGCTGCCGTGGAGTACAGCAAAGGCCATGCCAGGTTGTCAAGCGAGGGCCGGCCAAAGAATCTATATAATTATTCTTTTAATATCAATTTGTTATGTAGACAACAACGCTCGGAACATTTGCGGCAGCCAAAGAAGATTTCACTGTCAATCCTTTGGCGGGGGTTACCCGGAACTTAATTCCTCCCTGCCAACGCTGAAATCTAGGGTGAAGGGGCAGTTAATTTCCGCCTTTTTTCAAAAGGCTAAGGCCTGCGGATCAAGAGCGCCCAACTACAGACGCCAACCCCAATACCTCAAAAAGCGGGGGAAATCGTTCATGTCGGAATCCAGGCGGGCCCAAGGTTTTATGCTGGTGTAAAAGGGATTGTCTTTATAGCCATAAGCCTTGTCCATGCCCACCAGCAAATCCAGGCTGACTAGGCCTAAAAACAAGGTTTCCAAGGGCTTATAAGCACCCTTGACATGGCCGTACAAGGGACCGTCCTGGTAATAAAGGCTAGTAAAACCGCCATCAATAGGCAGGCGCTCCAGCTCCTCCATGGGCAACAAACGGGCCTTGGCCACCTCATAGAGCCTTTGTTCAGCGTACTTCGCCTGTGGCGCCAAGGAGATATTCATGACCCGGTGTTCGCCTGGCCGGAACTCTACAACCAACCGAAAGCCAGGCTCTTTCGGAAAATCCAAGCTGGCAGGCAAAATCTCCCCATATATTTCCAAAGGCCGCCCGCTCCAATTTATAGGCAGGGCGTCGGCGGTAAGCGCCGTGGTGGGTATGGAGACGGCATAACATCCGCAAGTCCCTACCGTGGTAACCAAAACCGGCTGCTCCTTACTGTTTAGGGTTACCACGACCATGTTGCCCAGGTTTTGGCCCCAGCCGATGAAGAAAGGAATCAGGGAAGCCGGGGTGGCGGGATAGTGGACCCGGTAGATCAGGTTGGTGAAGGAGGCGCGTTTGGTCTTAAAGCGGGTGATCTGATAAAAGATCGCCGGCTCGCTGGTATCCATTACTATGACTTCCAGCCCGCGGTCATCCAAACCAGCCTTGGGCCGGCCGATGCGGTTGTGGTCCTGCTGGGGGTTGTACACCACAAATATTGGCGCGTAACGCAGCACCAGGTCCGGTGCTTTACCCTCTGGAATATATGAGGCGGACTTGACGCGGGAGTCGATTTGCGCCAAATGTGCGCACCCCCCCACCGCCAAAACCAGCATAAATAAAATAAATGTGAAAGCTAGCGGCAGCCGCAACCAGGGGTGCCTGGGGCTAACAAAGGCCGTATGGCTGATTATCATGACCGTCTCCCCTGAAGCCTGAGTGGTCTTTAATTATATAGATTTAGCACCTTGCGGTCCAAGATGGGCTTTTTGCACCAAGATGAATTAATTGTATGCGCTGGCTTGCCAGGTTCGAAATATGGTTATATGATATTTATTTAAACAGGCAGATCGTTCGGCGTTGCCTACCCCCCGGCCCAGTTCTTTCTGGAGTGGGCCGGAAATTGCCCCCCGGCGAGATACCTATATAGCGGCGCCTAAAAGGCGTTTCATTCCAGTCAGCAACCCAACTCCTAGCCCCGGGAGTGGCGGTTAATTATGTCTTCGCCTCGGCCGGGGCGGTGATCTCTTGCCCCTAACCGCCACTTGGTGTTATAGATTAACAGGTTGCAAAGCTTTCCCTGCGGGGGCAAGCCTAATTTTGCCTTGCTTGCATTACCAGGCAATATGGCCATGTTTCCCATTGGTGACTGCGCATTGAATTTTTTTCGCCATGCGTTTCAGCCTGATTAACTGGTCTCTTTGTGTATCTTAAAGCTTATTGACTGATCAGCATGTCCGCGCCAATAGTTCTCTTGAGGAGCGTGGGAGCGCACTTCACATGAGTGAAAGTCTTTGGGACCCAGCGTCGGGATATGGAACCCAAGATAGGGGCTGGATTTCTTCCCGCTGGCTCCTGGTCCCCGTCTTGTTGGCGGTTTTAGCGGTCTATTTGCTTTCCATCAACGTCAGCTTGGAACGCTTTGGCGGCAACTGGAGCGGTTTCGCCGTGGTGGGGGACCACTTTCCAGCCCCAGGCATTCATGGCTCCGGCACTCTGATCCTGCCCCACAGCTTCGGCTACGACGGCCAATTTTTCCTTTTGGCCGCTCATGATCCCTTTCTCCGCGGCCAAGCGCACAAATACATGGACGAGGCCGCCTACCGCTATCAACGCATCATGTATCCTTGGCTGGCCCGCCTTTTGGCCGGAGGCGACCCCCAGGCCATTCCCCGCACTCTGGTGCTGGTGAATCTCCTGGCCGTGCTGGCGGGCACTTTATTTCTTGGCCTGCTTTGCGCCCGCCACGGCGCTTGCCCCTTGTGGGCGCTGTTCTACGGCTGCCTGAGCGGACTCCTGATCGCTTTGCTCAGGGACTTGGCCGAACCGGTGGCCATGGCTTTTTTGGCCGGCGGGTTCTTGTTGTACGACGCCCGCCGCTATTGGTGGTGCGCGCTTCTCATGGCCGCGGCGCTTCTCGGCAAGGAAATATGCGCCCTGGCTCTCCTGGCCATGGCCCTGCACTCCCTTAGCCAGCAAAAGTGGCAAGGCTTTATTGCCCTGGTGCTGGCGGGGGTGCCGCTGGCACTATGGTGGGCCTATATTTACTACCGGCTGGGCGCGCTTCCCCTGCAGGGAGGGGAAAGCAATTTCGGACTACCGCTGGTGGGCATGGTGTCCTACGCGCAAAAACTGTTCCCGCTTAGCATCGCTAATTTTCAGAACGTCGTGGGCTTTGGCTTCGTGATCGTAACCGGGCTCACCCTAATCCTGGCCTTGGTGGAATTCTTGCGCGGCTGGTCGCTGCAGGGTCTCGCTTTTTTCCTCTATGCCTGCTTCTTCTCACTTATGACCGATAAGGTGTGGGTGGAGCCCTGGAGTTACGGCCGGGTGCTGCTGCCGTTGTCGCTGCTGATGCTGGTGAGCTTTTCTCAAAGCAGGAGCCGGTTGTACTGGCTGCCCTTGTGGGGAAACCTGGCCCTGTTTATCATGACCATTTTGTGGCTGAAAATCGTTTAACACCTTGTTACGGGCAAAGCATGTCATCCCTGCGTAATCGACTTCTTCTGCTATCCATATTGAGCGTAGCGCTTCTTTTGGGCGCATGTGATTCCAAGCCGCCGGTGGTGCAGAACGACCGCTACCTGGTGGGTGCCTATTATTATCTTTGGTATCCCAAGAACTTCTCCCAGGGCTGGTTGAGGGCCAAACTGCTCCCGCCCCAGGAGCCCGTGCTGGGCCTGTACTCGTCCAAGGATCCCCAGGTGGCTGAAAAGCACATCTCCTGGTGTTCGCGCTACGGCGTGGATTTCCTGGCTTTAAGCTGGTGGCCCAACGAGCCGGAGCAGAACAAGGCCTCCTATGAAGGTCTTTTAGCGGCCAAAAACTTAAGCGATATAAAATTTTGCATATTCTATGAAACCCAAAACCTGGGCTTTGACAACGTCTTGGGCATTACGCTCATGACGCGGGAGAAGATGGACCGCTTCATCGCAGACGTGCGCCAAGTGGCCAAAACATTCTTCAACCACCCCAGCTACCTTAAAGTGGCTGGCCGTCCGGTGATCATCTTTTACCTAACCCGTTCAGTGTACGTTAATTATGTAGAAGCCTTCACCCGTCTCCGGGAAGCCTTGCAGAAAGACGGCTTTGATCCCTACATAATCGGCGACGAAGTATTCTGGAAAGTGATAGAGGCCAAAGGTGCCTGGGATGAAAGCAAGCCAAAACCAAAGCCCACCGATTCCAAAGAGCCCCAGGTGGAACGAGCCGAGCTGTTCGACGCCATAACGGCCTACAACATGTACGAGGGCGGCAAGGGACACCACGCCGGTTATGGCGCCGATAGCGGGCATGTGGCCGAGGTGGCGGCCAAGTACAAGCTCTACCGTGACGCCCTGCAAGGCAAGGCGGCCTTTGTACCCAACATACTGCCAGGCTACAACGACCGCGGTGTGCGGCTCGGCGTGAACCACTACGCCATCCCCCGGCAATGGGCGCCGGAGGATCCGCAAGGCTCCTTTTTTGCGCAGAGCTTTCAGCGCCTGGCTTTTCCTTTTGTGGATCCCACCATCAACATGATCATGATAACCACCTTCAACGAATGGAACGAAGACACCAGCATCGAGCCCCTGAAACCGGCCCCTCCCACCAGCCGGGACCAGAGCGGCAGCGGCCGCGATTACACCCAAGGCTTTTCCTATGCCGGCTATGGCACCACCTATCTGGAAGTGCTGAGGGACCAGGTTATTGCCGTGGCCGGCAGGGTGACCAAAGCCGATGGCACGCCCGCGGTCGGCGTTCCGATCAAGGCTTGGCGTGATGGTAAGCAAACCGGCTCCGATATTTCCGACTCGGCCGGTTTCTACACCCTGAGCCGCCTGCGCATGCCTCCCGGCGAATATGAGGTTGGTTTAGCCACGGGCGGACTCAGGCGCAAAGTACTGGTCGTAAGCGAGCGCACCCTCCTCGATGTGGACCTTGCCCACAACCAATAAGGAACAACAAGTGCCGACCTGGTTATGTTTCAAGATCCGGTGGGTTATTTCGTCCTAGCTGCGTCACCCTGCCAAAGCATTTATGGTGAGCAGGCAGAAAACCGGCTGCGGGAAAAAACAAGGGCTTAGGTTTCACCCTAAGCCCTTCTAATCTTTATGGTAGCGGGGAGAGGATTTGAACCTCTGACCTTCGGGTTATGAGCCCGACGAGC
>CAZDRW010000131.1:3649-8287 GCA_964507555.1 uncultured Desulfarculaceae bacterium | reverse complement strand
TCCCAAGCCCAGTGGTTCAAGCACACCTTGCAGAGCGAGCACTACATCACCGACGTTTTCGAGGGCCTCAGGGGTACTCCTCACTTCATCGTGGCGGTCAAGAAAAATTGCGAAAACCGCTGCTATATCATCAAGGCCACCATTGATTTTGAGGCCTTCACCGCTTTAGTGCGCAACATCCGGATCGGAAACACCGGCTTTGCCTTTATCTTGAATTTAAAAGGCCAGTTCCAGACCAAGCCGCCCTTTGACGTCATCCTGAGCCGCGGGTTTTATTTCGATCTTTTGAAGGGGCGCGTGGAGCCGGGCCGCATTGTGGAGGTGCAGGACGCCCTGGGACGCGAAACCATCTTCGCCGTCTCGCCCTTAAAAAACGGGCAGTGGTTCCTCTGCGTGCAGCAGTTGGCTTCCGACGCCTTTGCCTATTTGCACACCACCGAGAGGCTGGCATTGGTTATCTTCCTTCTGGTGGGCGCCCTGGTGATCGTGGTGAGCTTTTTGGTGTCGCGCCGCATGGTCAGCCATATCGCTTCGGCCGATAAGGAGCGCTTGGCCATGGGGGACAAGGTGGTGGAAGCCGGCCGCTTGGCCTCTATCGGTGAGTTGGCCGCAGGCATCGCCCACGAAATCAACAACCCGGTGGCGATCATGGTGGAGGAGGCAGGCTGGATCCAAGACATTTTGGATGACGGCGTGCCGGACACACAAGAGGGCGTGGCCGAGATCATGCGCGCTGTGAAGCAGATCCGTACCCAGGGTTCCCGCTGCAAGGAGATCACCCACAAGCTGCTTTCGTTCGCCCGCAAGACCGATCCCACCGTGCGTGAGATCGACCTTAACGAATTGGTGGAAGAGGTCATCGGCCTATTGGGTCAGAAGACTCGCTACGCCAATGTGCAGATCGTTTCGCAATTGGATAAGGGCATACCGCCGATTTATGCGTCGCCCTCGGAGATGCAGCAGGTTCTTCTAAACCTTCTGAATAACGCGGTGGACTCCATTGACCAGAGAGGCGGCACTGTCACGGTGCGCACTGATCAGGGCAAAGACGGCAAGGTGCGTTTGGAAGTGGAAGATACCGGCATCGGCATCGCCGAGGCCAACCTCAGCCGCATTTTCGATCCCTTTTACACCACCAAGCCGGTGGGCCAAGGAACCGGGTTGGGTCTGAGCATCTGTTACGGAATCATCAACAAGCTGGGTGGAGAAATCAGCGTGCGCAGCGCTAATGGCAAGGGCACGGCTTTCACCGTAAAGCTGCCAGGGCCCAAGCCTGCGGCAGGACCTGGCAGCAAGCCCGCGGTAGCCGCCTCCTGAGATAAGGCGTGGACGGATTTTTAGAAAGGTGAAAAGCCATGATCGAACCTTCTGTCTTATTGGTTGACGACGAGGTCCCCTTCGTCGAAGCCCTGGCCAGGAGGCTGGACAAACGGAGCATCAAAGTTCAGCAAGCCTTTAGTGGCCAGGAGGCTCTTGACAAGCTGGAGGCCAGCGGCGGGCCCAGCAAGACCGACGTGGTTGTCCTGGATGTGAAGATGCCCGGCATGGACGGCTTGGAGGCTTTGGCGGCCATCAAGGCCAAATACCCCACCATCGGGGTGATCATGCTCACCGGCCACGCCACCGTGGAATCGGCCATTGAGGGCATGAAGCGCGGTGCTTTCGACTACCTGATGAAGCCCTGCGAGATGGATCTCCTGGTGGCCAAGATCGAAGAGGCTTGCCGGGAGAAGCGCCGCCATGAAATGAAAATCCTGGAAGCCAAGGCCCAAATGATCGCGCTGCGGCACGGTAGTTAGGAAGTTTGGCTATGACCCCTGGCCAAGAAAAGGTCCGCCTGCTTTTGGTGGATGACGAGGAAGGCTATTTGGAGGTGCTGGTGAAGCGCCTGTCCAGGCGCGGGGTGGAGGTGACTCCGACCCAGAGCGGGGCCCAAGCCATCCAGGCCTTGCGGCATAACGATTTTGAAGTGGCCGTGGTCGATTTGAAGATGGAAGACATGGACGGAATCGAAGTGCTCAAGGTCTTTAAGAAGATGGCGCCCGAGCTGGCGGTGATCATCCTCACCGGCCACGGCTCGGAACAAGCCGCCCGCGAGGGCATTGCCCTGGGCGCCTTCGACTACCTGACCAAGCCTTGCGAACTGCACACCCTCTTGGAGCGTGTGTATGCATCGGTGGGCCGCGACATTCCAGCGGCGGTTTTGAAAACGAAAGAATAGCAATAGATCGAATGCGGAGCAGGATTTTCCAGCATTAGCGCAAGCACTAAACGTGGAGGTAGCAAAGATGGGCTTTTTCAAGGAGTGGGGCCGCTTCATGATGGCGGCGACCAAAGCCCACGCCAGGTGGGAAATGGATATGTCCCGCACCATACTGGGGGACCGCAAACGAATAATTATTCTGGGTCTGCTGCTGGTGCCCTGCATACTGGGCGGCATTGCCTTGGCGGACCAAGTGACCGAGGTCTTACCGGATGTTTTAGGCGGCAAGAAAGCATATAGCCCGGCCTTCTATAGCATGGGCATCTTTGTTGCCTCCATTCTAATAGGCCTAGGCGCCGGACTCATTACCGGCTGCATCGGGGCCGGCGGCGGCTTCATAATCGCTCCGGCGCTGATGAGTGCGGGCATCAAGGGTATTTTGGCGGTGGGCACTGATCTGTTCCATATCTTCGCCAAGGCGATAATGGGGAGCGTGATTCACCGCAAACTGGGAAATGTGTCGGTGCCGCTGGCCATGATCTTCCTTTTGGGAGCTATAGGCGGGGCCACCACCGGCGGTGTCATCAACCGCACCTTGTATGAGATCAACCCCGTCCTAAGCGACGCTTTCATCACCACCATCTATGTGATCATGCTGGGCGGATTGGGCGCCTACGCGCTCATCGACTTTCTGGGCGCGCGCAAAAAGGGCGGCGGCGGCGGCGCGCACGGCGGCAAGAGCGAAGGCGCCGAGCTTGGCGGTCTGCCCCAGAAGCTGCAAGCCATGAAGATTCCCCCTATGATCAACTTTGACCAGGGCTTGGTGCCTGGCGGCCGCAGCATCTCCTGGGTGTTTTTGGTGGCCTCGGGCTTCTTGGTGGGTTTTGCCGCGTCCATCATGGGCGTGGGTGGCGGCTTCTTGACCTTCCCTATCTTCGTCTATATCTTGGGCGTCAGCTCCATGACCACGGTGGGCACCGACATTTTCCAGATCGTATTCACCGCGGGATACGCCTCCATAAGCCAGTATGCCATCTATGGCTTCATCTTCTACACCTTGGCCATGGGCATGCTCCTGGGTTCGCTCTTGGGTATTCAGATCGGAGCCATGGTGACCAAGGTGGTGCCCGGCATCACCATCCGCGGCTTTTATGCCATGGCGGTCTTGGCCGGCTTCGTCAACCGGGCTTTCGCCCTGCCCGGCAAATTGGCCGAAATGGAGTTTATCAACATGTCGCCGGGAACCGCGGCCATCCTGGATAAGATCGGCATCTGGGCATTCTTTATCGTCATCGGCCTGTTCGGGGTGTGGGTGATCGGCACCTTTTTAATGAACACCAAGACCCTGCGGGGGGTGGAGGCCTGACATGTCCAGCGGAAACAATAAGAAGAAGCTATTAACCGGGCTCTCAATGCTGGTTGCCTTTACGGTGGTTCTGGTCCTTATGTTCGTGCCGTTGTTCCCCGGCGGCAAGGGCGGGAAGAACCAAAACGGCTTGAACTACATGGACAACCTTTATAACTCCATTTCCAAGGGATCGGCCTACTACATCCCCCAGGTGGCCAAGGAATCCCAGGCTTTTGTGGGCAAGGCCGTAAACCTGGAATTGACCATGTCCGGCAAGCTCAGCTTGCCTGCCGAAAAGCTGGCGGCCAACACGGTGTTCTTGTTGCAAGGGGCAGGAGTGCAAGCCAAGGCCGAGGGAGGCAAGGTCGTTGTCAGCGGAGGTTTGGGCAAGATGGTCCAGAGCGCCCTCAAGGACGCCGATGCCATGTTCCATAACAGGGGTGAGGAATTGGCCAAGCGTTATGGCGGGGCCAACGCCAAGGAGATGCTTTATACCTGGTGGGCAACCCTGAACGCCATGGAAAAAAATCTTAAAAAGCAGAAGCTCTTTGCCGAGGCCCTGTTCGTGGACAGAGTGCAGAAGAAGGCGGTGGAGTGCGCCTACAACTATTACAAGATCGAGCCGCAGAACATAGGCGACCGCTATGGCATCGTGATCTTCAGCCTGGTCTTCTACGTGTTCTACACCATGTGGTACGGCTTCGCGGTCATGTTCATGTTTGAAGGGGCCGGCTTCAGGCTGGAACACTAGACATAAGCGTTTCCTCCGGTCAGCCTTGGCCGGCCGGTGGAAACGTCTCACAACAAGGCGTGTGAGAGATGTAAAGCCGATTAATGGGCCCGGGTCTTTTAAGGACAGGGCCTATTTATGTTTGTGGATGATCGGTTTCAAAAGCTGTGACTCAAGAAAGGTGAGGGGGCTTTGCCGGAAGTTAACCATATCCCGGTGCTATTGGTCGACGACGAGGCGCCTTTTAGGGAGGCCTTGGCCCGCCGCCTCGATAAGCGGGGAATCGCTGTGCGCCAGGCCGGCGATGGCCAAGAGGCCTTGCAGATGGGCCGAGAGCACACGGGCCCCATTCAACTG
>CAZDRW010000131.1:0-3639 GCA_964507555.1 uncultured Desulfarculaceae bacterium | reverse complement strand
GCCGAGGTGGTGGTGATGGATGTGAGAATGCCGGTTTTGGACGGGCTCGCCGCCCTTGGGCGCATCAAGGACGCTTACCCCTTCACTGAGGTGATTTTGCTCACCGGGCAGGCTTGCACCGAAGACGGGGTGGCTGGAATCAAACTGGGCGCTTTTGATTACCTGGGCAAGCCGGTGGAATTGGAACGGCTTATTGTTCACATCAACCTGGCTCGGGAGCGCTTAAGCCGTAAACGAGAGGCGGAGGTCGAGGCCGAGTTCCGCGATCGGGTGGCTGAACGCATGGCGGCGGCCGAGCGCTTGGCGGCCCTGGGAACCTTGGCCGCCGGCGTGGCTCATGAGATCAACAATCCTTTGGCCATAATCTCCGAGGCCAGAGGTTGGCTGGAAAGCAGGTTGAGCAAAGATAAAAGCGTTTCCCCGGAAACCCGCAAGGCCGCTGATCTGGCCCTGGGAAAGATCGGAGCCAGCGTGGATAGGGCCAAGCAGATAACCCATCAGCTTTTGGGATTCGCCCGGCGCACTGATTGGGAGGTGCGCGAGGTGGACCTGGCGGAATTGGCCGCAGAGGTGGTGGATCTGATCAAGAGAACCAGTGTGCTCGACGGCGCTGCCCTGGAGTCCGTGGTGGAGAAGGGCGCCCATGTCTGGACCGACCCTCACGGCCTGAGGCAGGTGCTCTTGAACCTTGTCAACAACGGCTTGCAGGCGCTTAACAGCAGCGGACGGGTGGATATCACGGCCGAAGCCCAAGGAGAATGGGTAATTATCTGCGTGGGCGACAACGGCGTGGGCATAGCCAGGGAAAACCTGAAAAGAATATTCGAGCCTTTTTTCACCACCAAGCCGCCCGGACAAGGCACCGGGCTGGGCCTCAGCGTCTCGCAGGGCATAGTTGACAAGCTGGGCGGCCGTATTGAAGTAGAGAGCAAATTGGGGGTGGGTTCTACATTCAGGGTGTTTTTGCCAAAGCGGCCCAAGGTGGCGCAGCTCACCATGGACCAGATGCCCTGGAGCGGAGGCAAAGAGACGCCATGATCCTGTCCATAGGAGTGCTTCTGGTGGATGACCAGCGGGATTTCACCGAGATGCTGGGTTTGCGGCTCCAGGAAGAGGGTCATCGAGTCAGCGCCGCCTTTTCCGGGGAACACGCGCTGCAGGCGCTAGAGCGCGGTCACGAAACCGTGGACGTGGTGGTGCTGGATTTGAAGATGCCCGGCCTGGATGGAGAGGAGACCCTCAAGGCCATCAAGGAGCGTTGGCCCCAGTTGGAGGTGATTCTTTTGACGGGGCACGGAAGCATCGATACCGCAGTCACGTGCCTTAAGGCCGGCGCGTTCGACTACCTCCTGAAGCCGGCCTATTTTTCGGAGTTGCTGGCCAAACTGGGAAAAGCCCGGCGGTTGAAGTGGGAACGGGAAGAGCGCATGCGAATGGCAGAGGCCAAGCTTGGGGGGCGCCGCAGCGGCGGCCTGATGTAAAAGCCTTTTATCGGTTTTGACACTAAAGGCAGGCAAGCCATGCACAAGGTATACCGTCGCCTGGCCAAGAGAATGACCGCCACCGCTCTGGTGGTGGCATTGGCGCCCCTGTACGCCGTGGGCGCCGGCATCTATTTTTATTTCTCAGGCATTCAAGAGGAACAAATAAAGCAAGAGTTGAGCACTTTGGCTCATAACCGCATGAGCGCCATCAGCTTGTTCTTGGATGAGCGCACGTCGGTGTTGGAGGTGCTTGCGCAAACATCGAGCAAGGAGGCGCTCACCCAGCCGGGCGCCCTGGAGAAAGTCTTCGGTTTGTTGAATCGGCGTGCCTGGTCATTTTTAGATTTGGGGGTTATCGACGCCCAAGGCCGCCATTTGGCCTACGTGGGTCCCTATCCCTTGGAGGATCGCAACTACTCCGAGGCGCCTTGGTTCCGGGAAACCATGCTGCGCGGCACTTTCGTCAGCGATGTGTTCTTGGGGTTCCGCGGCAAGCCCCACTTTGTGGTGGCGGTCAAGCACTCGGCCGGTGCCAATTCCTGGATTCTGCGGGCCACCATAGATTCGGAGGTGTTCACTCGCTTGGTGCAAAGCGCCCAACTGGGCCAGCGGGGGGACTCGTATATCGTTAACTGCGAAGGCAATTATCAGACGCCGCCGCGTTTCGGCGGGAAGATCCTTGATCCGTCCGGGATAGACCTGAAACATGTGCCGCGGCGAATCAACGTAGTGGAGCGCACCACAGCCGAAGGCAAGCATCTGCTTACCGCGTTTGCTTGGTTGCCCAAGAAAGACTGGCTCATGGTGATTGATCAGGACCCGCGCGAAGCCTTGGGTCCCATGAACCTGGCGCGTGAGCTTGAGCTGGCCGTTTTGGGGTTTTCTAGCCTGCTCATCGCCGCCTCCATTATTTTTCTAGTCCGGCATATGGTGCGTCGCTTGGAAGAGCAGGACCGCGAACGCATGGCTTTTGACGCCCAGTTGGCCCACTCCGGCCGCCTGGTTTCCTTGGGCCGCATGGCCGCGGGCGTGGCCCATGAAATCAACAACCCTCTGGCCGCCATCGGGGAGTTGGCCGGACTCTTAGACGACCTTATCGATGAGGATTTCCGCAAGAGTCATCCGCACGGAACCCTATTTAAAGAAAACCTTGCCAAGATCCAGCAGCATGTAGAGCGGGTGCGCAGTGTCACCCACCGCCTTTTGGGTTTCGCCAGGCGCATGGAGCCCCACCTGGAAGCGCTGGAGGTCAACCAGGTTCTAACGGAGGCCTTCTCCTTCTTGGAAAGAGAGGCTAAGCTTAAAGGAGTGGAGGTGAAATTGGAATTGGCCCAGGACCTGCCCAGCCTGCAAACGGACAGGGCTCAATTGCAGCAAGTGTTCCTTAACCTCCTGAACAATGCCCTGGATGCAGTGGAAGAGGGAGGCCATTTGAGGCTCGAGAGCTGGCGGGATGATGGCGAAGTGGTGGTGAGCGTGGCCGACAATGGGCCGGGAATTCCCGAAGACATGCAGGACAGCGTGTTCGATCCGTTTTTTACCACTAAAGGGCCGGGAGAAGGCACCGGCCTGGGACTTAGCATAAGCTATTCGATCATGCAGAAGCTGGGCGGCTCCATCACCTTTGAAAGCGTGCCGCACCAGGGAGCCACCTTCTATGTGCACATACCCATCTCTTAGGGCCAGAGAGAGGCAAGGAGGCGTAAAGGGTGGACTCTTTTAGCGTGCTCGTTGTTGATGACGAACGGGATTTCCTCCAAGCGCTGGTGGCGCGATTGAGCTTGCGCAAGCTCAACGCAGCGGGAGTGGATAACGGCCTGGCGGCGTTGGAGCATTTGGACAAGGCGCCGGTGGATGTGGTGGTGCTGGATCTCAAGATGCCCGGTATGGATGGCTTGCAGGTGCTTGACGAGATAAAACGCCGCGACCCCAAGGTGGAGGTTGTTATACTCACAGGCCACGGCTCGGTGGAGTCGGGTATGGAGGGGGTCAGCCGGGGCGCATTCGCCTATTTGATCAAACCGGTGAAGATCGATGAGCTTTTGGAGAAGATAGTCAAGGCGTACGAGTGGAAGCAAACCAACCAGACGCTTCCCCGCGAAGAGGATATTTGAGAGGATTTGCATGGCCGACGACGGCGCAAAACTGCTTCTGG
>CAZDRW010000130.1:2424-8299 GCA_964507555.1 uncultured Desulfarculaceae bacterium | reverse complement strand
CTCCGGGTCCATGGTGGTCTCCCAGAGCTGGGCCGGGTTCATCTCGCCCAGGCCTTTGTAACGCTGGAGATGCAGACCCTTGTTGCCCGACTCCAGGAGGTGCTCCAACAGCCTTTCCGCGTCGGGCAGCTCCTGTTTGTCGCCGTTTTTGCTGAGCGTGTAGGGGCCGTGCTCGCTGCCGCCCAATTGATCGTGCAGGTTGACCAGGGTGGAGAAGTCGGCGCTGGAGACCAGGTCCCAGGAGATGAGCGCGGTCTGGCGGCCCTGGTCGCTCTGGCAGGTCACGGTGAGATCAAAGAGGCTATGCTCCTCGTCCTCGCCGATCTTGTCCACCACCAGGCCGTGCTGGGCCATGTAGCCCGCCAACTCCTCGATCTCGGCGCGCTCGGAGAAGGTCTTTTTATAGCGAACCCGCGAGCCCAGAAGCGCCTGCAGGGCGGGCAGGGGATAACCCCGCCGTTTCAGGCGGCCGTAGGACTCCAGAAAGGCGCTGATTTGCTCCATGAGCTTGACCAGGCGCTGGCCCGACAGGCTCTGGCCGGTGGCCGGCACCGTAAGGGTGCGCTCGCTGCAGGCCCTTTCCAGGAGCACCTTGCGCATGGTGGGCTCGTCTTTGATGTAGGTTTCCTTCTTGCCCTCGGCCAGGCGGAACAAGGGCGGCTGGGCGATATAGAGATGGCCCTTTTCCACCAGCTCCGGCATCTGACGAAAGAAGAAGGTAAGGAGCAGGGTGCGGATGTGGCTGCCGTCCACGTCGGCGTCGGTCATGATGATCACCTTGTGGTAGCGCAGCTTGGAAAGATTGTAATCCTCCTCGCCGATGCCGGTGCCCAGGGCGGTGATCATGGTGCGGATCTCGTTGTTCTCCAGCATCTTGTGGAAGCGCGCCTTTTCCACGTTCAAGATCTTGCCCCGCAGCGGCAGGATGGCCTGGAAGCGGCGGTCGCGCGCCTGCTTGGCGCTGCCTCCGGCCGAGTCGCCCTCCACCAGGTAGATCTCGCAGGCGCTTGGGTCTTTTTCCGAGCAATCGGAAAGCTTGCCTGGCAGCGAGTGCTCGGCCAGGACGCCTTTACGCCGCACCAGGTCGCGGGCCTTGCGGGCGGCCTCGCGGGCCTTGGCCGCTTCGGTGACCTTGCCCACGATCTTCTTGGCCACCGCGGGATTCTCTTCCAGATAGCTCGATAGCTGGTCGTTGACCAGCTGCTCCACCAGGCCCTTGACCTCGGAATTGCCCAGCTTCATCTTGGTCTGCCCCTCGAACTGGGGCTGGGGCAGCTTCACCGAAAGCACGCCCACCAAACCCTCGCGGATGTCATCGCCCGAGGGCAGGGACTTTATCTTGGGCAGGTTGTGGGAGATGTAGTTGTTGATGGTGCGGGTGAGCGCGGCCTTGAAGCCGGTCAAGTGGGTGCCGCCCTCGCGGGTGTTGATGTTGTTGGCGAACGAGAACACGCGCTCGTTGTAGGAGTCGGTCCAGCGCAGGCTCATCTCCACCTGCACCATGTCTTTCTCGCCCGAGAGATACATGGGCTTGGGGTGGAGCGGCGTGGCCTTGCGCGAAAGGTATTCCACGAATTCGTTGATGCCGCCCTTGTAGAAATAGACCACCTCTTTTTCGACCGCCTCGTCGATGAGGGTGATCTCCAGGCCGGCGTTCAAAAAGCTTAGCTCGCGCAGGCGCCCGGCCAGAATCTCGAAGGAATATTCGGTGACCTCGAATATCTGGGGATCGGCTTTGAAGGTGACGGTGGTGCCGGTCTTTTTGGATTTGCCGATCTCTATAACCCCGCTGACCGGAATCCCCCGGGCGTAGCGCTGGGAATACACCTTGCCGTCCCGGCGCACCTCCACCTCCAGCCACTCGGACAGCGCGTTGACCACCGATACGCCCACCCCGTGCAGGCCGCCGGCCACCTTGTAAGCCTTGTCGTCGAACTTACCGCCCGCGTGGAGCTTGGTCATGACCACCTGCACCGCGGGTATGCCCTCGCCGGTGTGCATGTCCACCGGAATGCCGCGGCCGTTGTCTTCCACGCTCACGCTCTGATCGGCGTGAATGGTGACTTTTATATTGGTGCAGACCTCGGCCATGGCCTCGTCCACCGAGTTGTCCACCACTTCGTAAACCAGGTGGTGCAGGCCGTCGGTGCTAGTGGAGCCGATGTACATGGCCGGACGCTTGCGCACGGCCTCCAAGCCTTCGAGAACCTTGATCTTATCCGCTTGATAGTCGCTGGATTTCTTGCTCATGAATCTTCCTTGCTGATATCGGTGGGCCAAACTAGCTAATAATGCCATAAATTGCGGAAAATGCAAGGGAAAAAGCCGTTGAAGCCCCCTTACCGGGAATCTGCTGTGGGGGTGCGGGTTTGGGAGGCGCGCTAATGCGGGGAACTCCTCTTTTTCTTAGAAAGAAAGGGGCCCCCGGGAAAAACCTGCTTACCAAACCGCCCCGTTACCCACAAGAAAGGCCCGCCCCCTTTTCGAGGACGGGCCTTACAAATTACGTTCTTCTGTCCTACTCCACCGAGGGATTGAACTCCCCGCCATTCAGGGTTGTGATTCGCGCCGCGCCGCTATCGGCGTTCTGGCAATACACATCATCGCAACCGTGCTCGCAGAAATCGCCTACCGCCTTGACTTGCCATGCCGCAGGGTTATCGCCCATGGCCAGGTCGCGCTGCTCATAAGACGAATCGCTCCCGCTCATTAGCCAGGCCTGCACCGCGCCGGAAGCGTCGTTGCGCCAAACCAGATCGCCGCGGCCGTCCATGTTCAGATCCCCCAGCCCGGCGATGCGCCAGTTGTCCGGAGACTGGCGCTGATACTGGCTATAGCCAATGGCCTGCACTCCGTCCATGGCCCACACCACTACCCGGCCGTCCGAGGCGTTCTGCCAGACCACATCGGCCTTGCCGTCCGCGTTCATGTCAAAGAGCCCGCGCAAGGCCCATTCAAGCGAATCCGTCGCGCCGGGCCGGCCGTCATCATCCACGCCATCAGCCAGGGTGGGCGGGCCGTTCAGGGTCGGCTTGCCGTCTGAGCCCATGAGCCAGACCGTCACCTGGCCAGTCGCGTAGTCGCGCCATACCAAGTCCGTGCGGCCGTCGCCGTTAAGGTCGCCGGCATAGGAGAGCGTCACGTTACCCGTGATGTCGCCCGTGTCAGAGGTGGCCTGGATCGCCATGCCGCCATCGGAGGCGCTGGCCGAGGCTGACATGTACCAGGCCTGGGCCACGCCGCTTTCCGGGTTCCACCACAATAGATCGCAGATGCCGTCGTTGTTGAAATCGCCGGTGTTGATTAAAAGCCACTGGCTGATGTCCAGCCCCGCGCCTGGCGAGCCCACGGATTGCACCGCGCCGTGGCTCATGTACCAGATGCTGAGCTGGCCCGTGGCCGGGTCCCACCACAACAGATCCATGATGCCGTCGCCGTTGAAGTCGCCGGCCCGGCCCGGGTTCTGCTCATAGCGCCAGGCCGCCATCCAGTTGGAGTAATCAGAGAACCCGCCGCCGTTTTCCGTGCGGATGAAGTAGTAATAGATCTCACCCGGCAGGGCGCTCACATCGGTGAAGCTGGTGCCCGGCACCCGGCCGACTTCCGTCTTGGGGCAGGTGGGGCAGGCGGCCCGATACACCCGGTAGAAGTTGGAGCCCGCCACGTGGGGCCAGGTAAGCGTGGTGCCGTTCAAAGAGCCCACGGGGCTGGGGCTGGCTCCTTGGGTCACCTGAGGCGCGGCTGGGGGATCGGTGCCCGGCTCCGGCTCGGGTTCGGGCGTGCCGCCGCTGCTGGGTGGGGTTCCGGTGAGCGCGGTCAGGGTCACGTCGTTGCCGTCGCCGCCGACATAGCTGATCCGGTAATCCTGTCCGCCGCTGGTGACGGTGGCGCCCTCAACCCAGCCGTTGAATGTGCCGGCCACCGCGTCGGCGAGGTCGTTGTTGATGATGGTGAAGACCGAGCCTATGGTGGGCGTACCGGTAACTTCCAGAGCAGAGCCGGCAACAGTCACCGTGCCGATAACATTGACCCGATCCGCCGCCCCGCCGCCTAATTCTATTGCCAGGCTGGCGCCCGCACCACCCAGGCGAAGGCCGCCACTAGCGTTAAAGGTGCCTATGCTGTTGCCCGGCCTAAAGTATCCGGATCCGACATCCGTTAAACCGTTGCAGGTGCCGGTGCCCATTAGGGTGCCACCGACTAGGGTTACTTCAATCGCTTGGTTGGCGGTTCCATTAAAAACCAGGGTCCCAGCGTTTACATGGATATCCGAAGCGCTCGTTCCGGTAAGGGTCAAGGTGCCTGCCCCGGTCTTGGTGAAAGTGGCGGCTCCGCCCGTGATATCGCCGCTGAAGGTGGTGTTTCCAGCTTGATTCACCGTGAGGGATCCGCCCGCATTGATATCAATGCTCCCGTTGCCCGTAATTGAAGCCACGGTTTGGTTGTTGACCATTTGAAAGGTGCCCCCGGCATTGATTGTCACGTCGGTGCTGGTGGGCAGCCGGTCATTGCCATTGATGATAAGACACGATCCAGCCACGAGGGTGCTTCCGTTGTAGGTGCTTACGCCGCTCAGGCTCAGACTGCCGTTGCCTTGTGTGCGCAAGCTGCCGTTTCCAGAGATTACGCCTCGGTATATCCCGGGTCCGCCAGTTTGATAGAGCGTGAGCAAGGCCGCGTTGGATAAGTTGATTTCAGCACTAACGCCCCAAACGAAGGGAGACAAATAGAGGGTCTGGGCGCCGTTTAGAAAAAGCGTGACGCTGTTGGAAAGTACTATAGAACCTGCGCCAGTAATGTTGTTGGTGCCTTGGATTTCAATGCCGCCGTTCCCACCTAAAGTGACGTTAAACGCACCATGATCAAGTGAACCGGTGACTACTAACCGGCTGCCTACATTATCCATGTAGATGCCTGCGTGTGCGATGGCGCTCAACGTGCCAGTTGTAAGAGAATTCGCTCCCCAAAAAACCACTTGCATCGTGTTGAAAGTGGCCTCATCAACTTGGCAGTCAGCGCCCAAAGTGATGTTAGCGTTTGCATTGAACTGTACGGTATCACCCACAGTCGGCCCAACGCCGGCCGCCGAGGTATTGGGATTCCAGTTGTCGGCATCGGTCCAGGAAGTGTCATCGCCGCCACCGGCAACTCCAACCCATGTATAGTCTACCGCCCAGGCGGGACTGGTTAACAAGAGAGGCAAAAGAATCAGCGCTATCAATTGCCACAAATACTTCTTAACGCGTAAATAGGCAGGCATAATTCCCCCACTGCAGCCGGACCGCGGACGAAGCCCCCCCCAATTTATCCGCGATCCCGCCACCACTTTTTTTTGGGATTTATTCAGACAGCGGCCCTTGCGGGCCAATAGACTGGACGGGGCGATCTGAAAGCTAGCATAGTATTTAGGAGATTGAAAATACAAAATTCCAATTAACATACCTTAATTACAAATAGTTTTTGTATACAAACAACAAAATATGCATCCTGCCGATCTAATTGGCAGATAATGCAAAATATTGCTGAAACCCGAGCCTAGCCATGTCGTTTTCGCTTTGCGCAAAAAGCAGTTGGCACAAGCGTAAAAAGGCCCGCCCTCTTGCGAGGACGGGCCTTATACTTCAGGCTTTTACTTTAACGGAGCGCTTAGCTCACGTGATCTTCCAGGTGGCGCCAATTGGGATGACGCAGGCGCTGCAGGGCCTTTTTCTCGATCTGGCGCACGCGCTCGCGGGAGAGGTGGAACACCTGGCCCACTTCCTCCAGCGTATGCTCATCCTCGTCGCCCAGGCCAAAGCGCATCTCCAAGATGCGGCGCTCGCGGGCGTCCAGGGTGTCCAAGGCCTGCATCAGATGATCCTGCATCTCGCTTTCG
>CAZDRW010000130.1:0-2414 GCA_964507555.1 uncultured Desulfarculaceae bacterium | reverse complement strand
CAGTATTCTCGATGAAGTCGCCCAGCTCGTCGCCGTCGTCGCCCACCGGGGTCTCCAGGCTGGTGGAGTCCAGGGTGAGGTTGACCAGGTCTTTCACCTTGGATTCATCGATGCCCACGCGCTCGGCCACTTCCTTGGGAGAGGGCTCGCGGCCCAGTTCCTTCAACAGGCCGTAATAGACCCGGAAATACTTGGAGCGCAGCTCCAGCAGGTGGATGGGGATGCGGATAGTGCGCGCCTGGTCGTAGATGGCGCGGCTGATGGTCTGCCGAATCCACCAGGAGGCGAAGGTGCTGAAGCGGTAGCCGGTGCGGTAATCGTAGCGGTTCACCGCCTTCATGAGGCCGATGTTGCCTTCCTGAATCAGGTCGGCGAAGCTAAGGCCGCGGAAGGTATACTTTTTAGCGATGCTGACCGCCAGGCGCAGGTTGGCTTCCACCATCTCCGACACGGCTATTTCCACCCGGGCCCTAGTTCTTTCGATCTCGTCGATGAGCTTGGCCATCTTTTTGGTGGGTTTCAGCCGCTTGGAGCACTGGTAGACCCTCTCCTTGGCCTCGGCCATGATGTCTTCCACCGAAAGCGGAGACTTGTGGCTGTCTTCCAGCCAATACTCGATGCGGCCGCAGGCATCCCGGGAGTGCTTATCCTTGCGGATAATCTCCAAACTCTTGTGCAGGATGACCTCGCGGCCCTCCAGAATGGTCTGGCCCAGTTGGATCTCCCTTTCAGGAGTCAACAGGTCGCGCCCCTCCACCTCTTTAAAATAGGTGACGGGCGTATCCAGGCTGAGATCGCTCGAGCGTTCTGCTATTTCAGCCATGTCTTTCTCTTCCTTGAAATCTTCCATCAACCTCGCAACCGTTTCTAGGCTTTATAAGCCACGAGATCAACAGACGTACTGATCGGCCTTGCTTCTATTTGCCCTTAGCCCGAGGTGTTTCCGGTCGCATATGCTTTTCGGGTCCGGTTTATATATTATTTGGACCCCACTTTACGCCGTCAAATCAGGCTTTATGCTATTTGAAGCCGGCCTTTCCTTTCTTCTCTTAGTTACTTCCCGCTTGGGCAGATTTAGGACTTACCTATTTATTAACCGTGAGTTAACTTAAGCCCCCCTCTGTGCTGCCCTCGGGTTGATTCTTTAGCTGTCTTTATCTTTTGGGGCGTTTCGCCCCGGGTAAAAGCCGTTTTTTCACGGCTTATGCATATTTTCGCTACCTATAAACCTAATCACGCTTTTCATGGGGGCAAGCCCCCAAGCTCAAATACTTTTTTTAGCGCCTTCCGGCCATTATCCGCCCGGTCAGCTCCAGCCATCCTGCCGGCGGCTGGCTGGGTTTGTGCCTGCGTTCCATGCTGATGGCTCCGAAGAAGCAGGCGCCCTGGCACTGACCGCAACCCAGGCAATAGTCCGGGTCCACCGTGGCCGGCTCGTCGTCCTCCTGGCGGATGGCCTGCACCTGGCAGGTTTCCACGCAGGCGCCACAGGCGGTGCATTCGGCCCGGTCCACCTCGGCCAGAAAACCCGCCGGGGCCACCGCGCCGGGGTGCTTGAGCCGGGTCAGGGTCTGCAGGAACATGCAGCAGCACCCGCAGCAGTTGCACAGAAAGTTGGCGCCCTGGGCCACGTTGTCGGTGACATGGATCAAGCCGGCTTCAGCCGCCTTCTCCAGCACCTTCTGCGCCTCTTCCTGGCTCACCTCCCGAGCCCAGCCCTTTTTCACCGCAAAGCGGGCAAAAGGGCCGAACATAAGGCAGACATCCTTGGGATGCCCGCATCCCTTGCCCAGGAGTTCGGCCTGCCCGCGGCAGTAGCAATTGGTCAGCGCCCTATAGGACGCGGCCTTTACCACCTCGGCCGCATTTTCAAAGGGCAGAATCTCCTGGCGGCTCTCCACCACCCTGCCCACCGGAATCACCCTGCTGTAAGGCAGGGGCAGGTTCACCATGGCCTGGCCCACGCCGGGGCCATAGTATTTATCAAAGAGCAGGGCCAGCCGCTTTTGGTCCTGGTTCGCCCGGCCGCCCATGAACTGGGTTTCGGCCATGCCCGGCACCAGGGGCAACAGGCTGTAGCGGTCGCCGTTTTGATAGACCAAGCCCCGGTCGCTCAATGCCGCCAGGGTTTGTCCCAGTTCGCCGCTATCCCACTCCAGGTCCTGCGCCAGCTTATCGAGCTTGGTGGGCTTAAAGGGCAGCCTGGCCGCCAGTTGGGCCTCCTCGTCGGTAAACAGGGCCTGGAGTATCTCCACCAGTTCCAGTGTGGGCGGCGCGCCTATGGGCGCTTGGTCCATGTGCCGGGCTAGCTGCTGGTGAGAATCTGTGGTATCTTTAGCCTCGCACATTAAAGCCGCCTCACGGTTGCCGTTTCGATCGCCAAAGCATGGCCCTTCATGAGCCCCCTGCCGGCG
>CAZDRW010000129.1:5754-8333 GCA_964507555.1 uncultured Desulfarculaceae bacterium | reverse complement strand
TTATAGCCACCGCGAACCCCGGGCTGGTGATGAGCTGCCGCATGGTTAATCCCCCGCCCGGGCCAGGCGCTGCTGGATGAGCCCCACCGTCGCGGCCACCAGGAAGGTGCTGACCAGCCAGGGCAGGCCCAGGGCCAGCCACTGGTCGGCGATCAAATCGAAATAGAGCATCAGCCCCACGCCGGGCGGCACGAAGAGAAAGGCCATGTTCCAGGTGAGCAGATCGGCGGCCGGGCGCACCGCCTCCAGCTTGATCCAGCCCTGGTTGAGCAAAGCTGTGAGCATGACCATACCCAGCACGCTGCCGGGGATGGGGAGGTTCAGGAGCGTGGCCAGAAACTCCCCGGCCAGCCACAGGATCATGAGATAGAACATGCTGGTGATCATTGGCCCGACCGCCTCCAAGTTGTGATTGCGCCGCGGTTTCGCTTGCCGGAATGGTAGCGCCGAGCCGGCTCCCGGTCAAATGCGTATCCCACCTGCATGCGGACGCGCTATAAATAAAGGTGGGCGCATTACCGACAGTCGCGTAGGCTTATAAATAGGCGACGACGCGGCTTTTTTGATGCCGCCCCACTAGTCGCATACTTCATCGCCATTCACACGGAGACGTTCATGACCAGTTTCGACTACGACATGGGAGTCCTGGGCGGCGGCTCGGCCGGGCTCACGCTTTGCTCGGGCGCGGCCCAACTAGGCGCCAAGACTATTCTTATCGAAAAGGAACCCGTCCTGGGCGGCGATTGCCTGCACTACGGCTGCGTGCCCTCTAAGACGCTCATCAAGTCTGCCGCGGTCTATCACCTGATAAATAGCGCGGCCCGCTTCGGCCTGCCCGCCATCCAGCCCCCGCCGGTGGATTTCGCCAAGGTGGTGGAGCGCATCAAAAGCGTGATCGCGGTGATCCAGAAGCACGACAGCGAGGAGCGCTTCTGCTCGCTGGGGGCCGCCGTGCGCTTCGGCGCGGCGCGTTTCGTGGACGAGCACACCGTGGAGCTTGAGGGCAAGCGCATCTCGGCCAAGGCCTGGCTCATCGCCACCGGCTCCTCGCCGGCCGCGCCGCCGGTGCCGGGATTGGACAACACGTCATACCTCACCAATAAAGAGATCTTCTATCTGGACCGCCTGCCCCAGTCCTTGATCGTGCTCGGCGCCGGGCCCATCGCCATAGAGATGGCCCAGGCCTTCGCCCGTTTGGGCAGCCAGGTCAGCGTGGTGCAGCGCAGCGGCCAGATCCTTTCCAAGGAAGATAAGGACCTGGCCGACATAGCGATGGGGGCCCTGGAGCGGGAAGGCGTTAGGTTCTACCTCAACACCAAGGTGAGCAAGGCGCGTGAAGTTTACGGCAAGCTGCATCTGGCCTTCAACGACGCCGAAGACAAGGAAGTGGAGATCAGCGGCGAGCGCCTCTTGGTAGCCCTGGGCCGCAAGGCGAACCTGGAGGACCTGGGCCTGGAGGAGATCGGAGTGGAATACGACGCCAAGGGGCTTAAGCTGGACAAGCACCTGCGCACCAGCCACAAGCACATCTTTGGTGCCGGCGACGTCACCGGCGGCCACCAGTTCACCCACGCCGCGGGCTACGAGGGCGGGGTGGTGCTGGCCAACGCGGTGCTGCACCTGCCGCGCAAGGCGGACTGCACCTGGCTGCCGCATGTCACCTTTTGCGCGCCCGAGCTGGCTTCCATCGGCATGAACGAAGCGGAAGCCAAGAAGGCGGGCCACAAGTACAGCGTGTGGACCGAGGATTTTATCGCCAACGACCGGGCCCTGGCCGAGGGCGAGACCGATGGCAAGCTGAAATTGATCCTGGATAAGAACGAGAAGATCCTGGGCGTGCAGATCCTGGGGTTGCATGCGGGCGAACTCATCAACGAGTGGGTGGCGGTGGCCGGCGGCAAGCTGAAGCTCTCCACCCTGGCCGGGCTCAGCCACCCCTACCCCACCCTAGGCGAGATCAACAAGCGGGCGGCCGGCGACGTGATGGCGCCCAAACTTTTCTCGGATTTCGTGAAGAAGGGGCTGGAGCTGTTTTTCAGCACCAGGGGCCGGGCCTGCACCCCGCCCGAGGAAAAGTAGGCCGCACGCCGGAAGCGGGGGGCGGGACCGGCCTCAAGCCTCGTCCAGGACCTGCCTGATGTCGGCGGCCAAGCGTCTTCTTAAAACCGGCTTAGCGATCAGCTTGCGCACGCCGTAGCGCGAGGCCTTTTCCAGAGAGAGCTGCTTGCTGAATCCCGTTAGGATCAGGATGGGCAGGTCGGGACGGATGTCGTGGGCGTCGGCCGCCAGATCCAGGCCGGTCATCTTGGGCATGGTCATGTCGGTGATGAGCATGTCGTAGGCCTGGGGATTGGCCCGCAGGATATCCAGCGCCTCCACGCTGGAGTTGCAGGGCGTCACCACATAACCCAGGTTGCTCAGCATGCGGTGACCGATGTCCACCAGGGCCTGCTCGTCGTCCACGAACAGGATGCGCTCCCTGCCCCCGCGGATTTCAGCGCGGTCCGCCTGCAATTCCGCTTGCGGCTTTTGGTGGATCACCGGCAGCAGCAGGTTGAAGGTGGTGCCCTTGCCGGGCT
>CAZDRW010000129.1:0-5744 GCA_964507555.1 uncultured Desulfarculaceae bacterium | reverse complement strand
CCGCTATGGCTCCGCCGTGCTCCTTGACAATACCGTGGACCGTGCTGAGCCCCATGCCGGTGCCCTTGCCCGGCTCCTTGGTGGTGAAGAAGGGCTCGAAGATCTTTCCCCGCACCTCGGCCGGAATGCCGTGTCCGGTGTCGCTAACGATGATCTTGTGATAATGCCCCGGCGCCAGCGACATGCCGCCCGCGTGGTCGCCGCTTGCCACCATGGCCTCACAGAGAGAAATGTCCAGCTTCCCCCCGCCCACCTCCATGGCGTCGGCCGCGTTGGTGCACAGGTTCATCAGCACCTGGTGCATGCTGGTGGGGTCGGCCAGCACGTAGCCGCCGTTCACGGATATCTCGCTTTTGATCTCGATGGTGGTCGGCAGCGAGGACTGCAGCATGGCCAGCACTTCCTTGATGATTGGCTTAAGCTCGATGGCGCGCTTTTCATGATCGGACTGGCGGCTGAAGGCCAGAATCTGCCTGACCAGGTTGCGGGCGCGCATGCCGCCGGCCAGGATCTGCTCCAGATAGTCCTTCACCTTTTCCGGGTCCTCGACCATGTCCAACTGGGCTAACTCGGTATAGCCGATGATGGAGCCCAGGATGTTGTTGAAGTCGTGGGCGATGCCGCCGGCCAGGGTGCCGATGGCCTCCATCTTCTGGGATTGGGCCAGGCGCGCCTCCAGCTGCTTCTTCTCCGTCTCGGCCTTCCTGCGCTCGGAGATGTCGCGGGCCAGGCCCAATATCCTTTGCTTCCCGCCTAGTTTGAAGGCGCCCAGGCGCATCTCCACCGGAAAGCTGCCGCCGTCCTTGCGGAGGTGCACGCTTTCCAGGAGCACGGTGCGGCCCTCGGGGATTGAATCCCAAACCCCGTGCATCATTTCCGGCTTTTTATCCTCGGCGCTAATATCGCTGACATTCATGGTCAACAACTCTTCGCGGCTGTAGCCCAGGCTTGCGCAGGCCTGAGCATTGACCTCCACCAGGCGGCCGCTATCGTCGCAGACGAATATGGCGTCGCCGGCCTCCTCGAACAGCGCCCGGAAGCGCGCCTCGCTGTCCTTGAGGGCCTGCTGGGCCTTTTTCAGCCCGTTGATATCGCGGAAAATGCTCATCTTGCTGATCTTGCCGTCGGCGTGCCGGATGGGGAAATGCGCGGCCAGGAAATGCCGTTCGCTTACGGTCAGCAGGGCCTCCTTGGTTATTCTATTTCCGCCGAGCACGGCCGGCATGGCGCACTCTTCGCAGGGCTGCTCCCGATTGTAAAGAGCCTTGTAACAGGTCTCGCCTTCGGCGTTGCGGCCCAGCAGTGCCTGCATGGCCGGGTTCATGTAGCTTATGGTGTAGTCGGGGTTGTAGGCGCAGATGGGATCGGAGAACGCCTCCATCATGGAGCGGTACTTGGCCTCGCTTTCCCTGAGCTGGTTCTCGGCCCGGACCATTTTCACCTGGACCGACATCGCCAGGGCGGTGAGCACGGTGGCCGCGGGCAGCACGATCAGCACCGGCGGAGCCATCTTGAACATCACCTTGAGCCCCATGGGCCAGGGCAGAAGCAACATGCAAAGGCACAACAGAACGTTGGCGCCTACGCCCAAAAGGGCCAGGTCCACGATGTTCCCGTCCCTGTTCCTTTGACGCAGGTAATAGTAGAAGGCCACCCCCAGGCCGGCGGTCGCCAGGTGCATCACCACCGCGGGCAAGGTCCCCACCCCGCCCACGAAAAAGACGCGGTAGATCGAGGCCATCAACACGGCCAGCCCGGCGGCAACGGGCCCGCCGTATAATCCGGCCAGGGAGAGCACCACCGGGCGGGTGTCGAAGATGATGCCGTGGCTGAAGGTGATGGGGACTAACATCACCGCCACCGAAAGGCTCCCGAAGAGCGCGCCATGGATGAGCTGGTCGGCGAGGGTGCGCCCGTTGAAGTAACTGTAGAGCAGGCCGTACAAGAGGCTTAAGGTTACCAGGAAGGCCGCGTTGTTGATGATCTGGCTAAACATACGATTCCATCTTGCCCGCCGTCCGGCTCGCTGAAGACCGAAAACCAAAGCCAATGCGCCATTACAGCGCACAGCATCTCAGCGGGGCGGCACTGGAAATCGATGTTGCGAAATCATGCTGCTATTCAGGAAAAAACAGGCGGCTTACCCTACCTGATTGGTATGGTAGCACTTTGGCCATGGCCGGTCAATCTCCGCTGCGGAGGCACCCCCCCGGTCCCCCGCTGCCCGGACCCGGCCGTAACCGGCTATCAGGCGTCCAGAACCTGGCGCACGGCTTTCATAAGTTCAGCCCGTCCGAAGGGCTTGGCCACGTAGCCCTTGGCCCCTTCGTCGAAGGCGCTTTTGATGGTGCCGTTTTTGGAATAGCCGCTGGCGATGATGATCTTGGCGCCGGGCCTGATCTCCATGAGCTGCTTCAGGCATTGGTGGCCGCCCATGCCGGGCATGCCGATATCCAGGATCACCAGATCAATGTCGCGGGATTTCTTACCGTAGACCGAAAGCGCCTCCTCGCCGCTGGCGGCCTCCAGGACCTGGTAGCCGGCGTCTTGCAAGGCGCTGCGGGCGATGTCCCTAAGCGACTCCTCGTCGTCCACCACCAGCAGGGTCTCCTTGCCGCCCTGGATTTCATGGAAGGAATCGGGCGGGCACTCCTCGACGGCGGATGCTTCCTGGCGCATGCTGGGCAGATAGATCTTGAAGGTGGTGCCCCGGCCGGGTTCGCTGTAGCAGGTTATGTGGCCGTGGTTCTCTTTTACGGTGCCGTAAACCGAGGCCAAACCCAGGCCGGTGCCCTTGCCGATGTCCTTGGTGGTGAAAAAGGGGTCGTAGATCTGGTTCAGGGTCTCCTTGTCCATGCCTTGGCCGGTGTCGGTTACGCTTAAGACCACGTACCAGCCCGGCGTGATCTCGAGATGCGCCCGACTGAACTCCTGGTCCAGGCAGATCAGGCTGGTCTCGAAAATCAATCTGCCGCCTTCGGGCATGGCGTCCTTGGCGTTGCTGGCCAGGTTCATGATCACCTGCTCCAACTGGCCCGCGTCGGCCAGCACCGTGCCCAGGTTGCCGGCCAGGTTCATTTTTAAATCGATCATCTTGGGGATGGTGTGCCCCAGCATCTTCACGCTCTGCATCACCACCTGGTTGATGTCCAGGGGCTGCAGGTTGGTTTCCGATCTGCGGCTGAAGGCCAGGATCTGCTTGACCAGATCGCGGGCGCGCTCGGCGGACTTTAATATCTGCTCCAGGTGCCTGGTCACCGGCTTGCCGCCGGCCAGGGTGCCGATGGCCTCCATCTTCTGGGCCTGCCGGAGCTGGGCCTCCAGTTTGCTGCGTGCCTCATCGGCCTTCTTACGCTCTGTGATGTCGCGGGCGAAGATCACCGCCGCCTCGGCCTGGCCCTTTTCACCGAACAAGGGATATACATTCTGCTCAAAGGTCCTGCCCTCCCGTTGGTCTTCGAAAGCCAGCGAACGCCCGCTGGTCAACACCTCGACGTATTTGCTCCTGCGGTATCCTGCCACATCGGGCGGGAAGAAATCATAGATGCAGCGCCCCACCAGATCATGCTTGGCGACGCCCAGTCGCCGGCAGACCGTCTGGTTGGCGGTTAGCACCGTGCCCTGGCGGTCGATGAGCACCATGGTCTCGCCGACCGCGTCCAGGATGGCCCGCATCTGCTGTTCCTGCCTGCGTATGGTGCGCTCGGCCTCCTTGCGGTCGCTGATATCAAGGGAGATGGAAAGTATGCATTGCCGGCCGTCGATGTCGATGCGCTCACAGGAAAACAGCATGTCCAATTCCTGGCCCGAGGCCACCCGCCTTTTCACCTCCTGGTTGCGGACGTAGCCCTGCTCGTTTAAAAGCCTGAGCGCCAGCTCCCTTTGCTCCGGGTCCACCCAGGTTCCCAGGGAAACCGAGCTGTTGCCGATGATCTCCTCGCGCTTGTAGCCGGTTAGTTCCAGGAAGGTATCGTTCACGTCGAGGTAAACCCCGTCCTCTATGGTGCTGAGCACCACCCAGCCCGGAAATTCGCGGAACACGCTGGCGAACTTCTGCTCGCTGTTCTTGAGGGCGCGCATGGTCTCTTCCGCCTGGCGGTCGGCGCGCAGGCTGCGGTAGGCCAGATAGCCCGACACCAGCATCAGGGCCACGAACACCATTATACCGGTGATAAACAGTCTCTCGGCCCAGACGTCGACCTGGTCCTGGATATCCTTGTAGTAAATGCCGGTGCCCACGATCCAGGACCAGGGCTCGAAAAGGTGCACATAGGAGATCTTGGGCAGGATGTGGGTAGGGTCGTCCTTCCATTGCCAGGAATAATGCACCCAGCCCTGGCCGTTCTTTTGGCAGGCCTTCACCATCTCCACGAAGAGCCTCACCCCGTTGGGGTCGGTGTAGTTGGTGAGGTCCTGGCCGTTGAGATTGGGTTGATAGGGATGCATTATCATGAAGGGATGCAGGTCGTTGATCCAGAAGTAGTCCTTGCTCTCGTGACCGTAGCGCAGGGAAGAAATGCGGTTGATGGCCCGGTTCTGGGCCTCCTCCAGGCTGAGCACCCCGCTTTGCACCTGGGCGTCGTAGGACCAGAGCATGCTGCAGACGGTGTTGGTAAGCTCCTTCACCATCTGGCGCTTTTCATTGAGGAGCGCTGCTTCGGTCTGGGGCAGGATGTAGTAAAAGACCGTTCCGCCGAAAAGGGCCACGCATAGAAGCGCGGGCAGGAAGTATTTGAAATAGCGTTTAAGCGCCGGCATCGATTCGCCCCCCTGGGAAGCTGGCGTCCTCCCCCCTAAGCAAAATAATTCGAACACCTTTGGGGCGGTGCCATCTTAACAATTTTACACCCACTATTTCAAACAGTATCGTTTCTAAATAGATTTGGCGGAGAGAAAGCCCCGCGGGAAAGACCCGAAAGGAGGCTCCGCCGCAGGGACGGGCCTACTTATTGCCGCTCAGGCCGGGATAGAGCTTTTTCATGCACTCCGGGCAAATGCCGTGGGTGAATTCGGCGCCGGTCCGTTCCTCGATGTAGCTATCAACCTGCTGCCAATAGCACTGTACGTCGCGGATCTTCTTGCAATGGGCGCAGATGGGCAGGAACCCGCGCAGCGATTGGATCTCCTCCCGGGCATAGACCAGGTCGTTTTCGGTGCGCTTGCTGGTTATGCTGATCAGGCCCACCGTGTATAGGATGTTGCAGATCATGAACACCACGAAGGCCAGTCCCTGCCATACGCCGGCGCTCATGAAATCAGTGATAGGGGTGCCCCAAAGCCAGGTGACAGCGCCGCGCAGGCACAACCAAACAGCCGCGAACGATAGCGAAAGCAACAGCAGGTAGTTGGTCTCACCCACCAGCGTTGCGGCGGTTCCCATGGTGTGCTTGACCGCGCGATAAAAGAAAAATGCCAGAAATAAAGATAAAACCACCACCCTGGCGCGCACGTCCGGCTGCCAGTGGGTGAAATAGATAAAAAGCGCGATCAAAACGGCCAGGGCCGGAAAATCCAACCAATTGAGTTGGCGCGCCTGGCTAAAGCTGGCCAAGCCCCGGCAGATGAGCACGCTGGCCAGGCCGATGAGGAAGTTAGCCAGGACCACGGTGCCGAAATCCGGCAAATGATGCCTGAGGCTCATCATCATAAAGCCAAGAGTATTGGCGAGCGCCGCGGCGGTCCAAAGATAAAAGCCGGGATAGGTCTTGCGCGTGAGGCGGAAGGCCAGCAAGACGAGCCCGTTG
>CAZDRW010000128.1:0-8412 GCA_964507555.1 uncultured Desulfarculaceae bacterium | reverse complement strand
GGCCGCCGCGGGAGAGCGCCCCGGCCAGCTCATCCACCCAGCCCGGCAGGCCCCGGTTGGAGTGGTGATATAGGGCCAGGTCCAAGCCCCACAGCTGGCGGCCCACGCTGAACCCGGCCAGCCAATGGGCGCGCTCCAGGGTGGCCTTTGTGCTGGCGGCGGTGAGCCCCACCATGACCGGCAATGACTTGGGTGCGGCCTGCAAAACCGACTGCACCGCCTCTTGCCATAGCTCGTCGCTCAGGCGCTGGCCCTGGCCCGCATTGGGACCGGCCGCCACCAGGGCGTGGGCATGGGGCGCGGCCCTTTTCACGAGCTTGGCCAGACCGGAGGCGTCCAGGCCGCCGTCATTCATCAGCGGCGTGGGAAGCTCGATGAGAAGGCCTTGGGGCGCGGGCTGCACGCCTTGTCTCCTAGCCCGGAAATTTCATGAAGGTCGTGCGTCCGGCCCAGCCAGCCATCGGCATACCGCGTTGCCGGCTGCGCGCGGGCCATGACGTAGCATCGGCAACGCCAGCGGCCCTCGCTTGCCGGACGCCTTGTCTGCCAGCGGCTGGCTGGGCCGGGGCCGGGCAAAAACTGCACCCCGACAAGGCAAACGCTTTTTTCATAAGCACCCCACAAATACTAATTCGTTGTTCTTTGCCGCCCAACCTTCATGAAATATCCGGGCTAGCAGGTGTCTTTGTTGATGGCCTTGAAACTTACCCGGCCCCGCCCCAGGATGTCGTGCAGGTGCACGATGCCCAGCACCTTGCGGCCGGCGTCCACCACCGGAAGCGCGGTGATGAGCTTTTCCTCCATGATATGCAGCGCTTCGGCCGCGGTGGCATCAGGCGAAATCGAAAGCGGGTCCGGGGTCATGATCTGGCTCACCGGCGTGTTCTTCAGATCAATGCCTTTTAAAACGGTGCGGCGCAGGTCGCCGTCGGTGAAGATGCCCTTTAAGAGGCCCCGGCTGGTGATGAGCACCGTGCCCAAGTCGCCCTTGTGGATAGCCTCCAAGGCCTTGGCTGCCATCACCGAGGGCCGCACGCTGGGCAGCTTGGAGCCTTTCAGCATCACCTCGCTCACCTTCAAAGACAGCTGAGCGCCCAATTTGCCGCCGGGATGATGGCGCCGGAAGTCGTCGGCGTTGAAATGGCGTTTTTCGATGAGCACCACGGCCAGGGCGTCGCCCATGGCCAGGGCGGCGGTGGTGCTGGCGGTGGGGGCCAGGCCCAGGGGGCAGGCCTCGCGCTCCACCCCGCAATCCACCACCAGGTCCGAGGCTCGGGCCAAAGACGATTCCAGGCCGCCGGTGAAAGCCACCACGCTGGCGCCGTGCTCCCTTAAAACCGGAATCAGCTCCACCAGCTCGCCGGTCTCGCCGCTGTGGGAGAGGGCTATCACCACGTCGCCCTGGTGAACCATACCCAAGTCGCCGTGCATGGCCTCCACCGGGTGCAAATAGATGGAGGTGGTGCCGGTGGAATTCATGGTGGCCATGATCTTGCGCGCCACGATGCCGCTTTTGCCGATGCCGGTGGTGATGACCTTGCCCGGCGAGGCCAGAATCAGCTCCACCGCCTTTGTAAAGCCCTGGCCCAGGCGCGAGCGCAGGCGCAGGATTCCCTCGGCTTCGATGGAAAGAACCTCGCGCGCGATTTTAAGCACTGATGACAAAAAGAGCCTCCGTCCCGTTTGCCTTGAATCCGGTCAAGCACGGCTAAATGGTTAACACGTAACCCCTTACCGCGCAAGCGGCCCCTGCTGGGGGCTATGGGCTATTCCTCCCCGTTCTCGCCCAGGCGGAACATGCGGCGCACCAGCGCCAGATGCTCGCGGCGGGAGCTTTCCGAGGCATGGGCATGTTGGTCCTTGAGGAACATGATGGGGTCGTGCAAAAACTTTTTCATCATGGCCCGGGTGAGATGCTCCAAGGCGGCCTCCTGCCCGGGCTGAAGCCCGCCCAAATCGTGCAGGGTGCGGGCCAGCTCAGCGGCCCTGATTGCATCGGCCTTCTGGGTCATATCGGCGATGGTGGGCACCACGTCCAGGGAACCCAGCCAACGGTTGAACTTGACCACCTCCTCGGCCACGATGCGCTCGGCCTGGGCCGCCTCGCCCAGGCGGCTCTCGCGGTTGGCCTCCACCACCTGGGTGAGGTCGTCGATGTCGTAGACAAAGCAGCCGTCCAGCTCGCTCACCGCGGGCTCCACGTCGCGGGGCACCGCGATGTCTATGAAGAACACCGGGTTGCCCCGGCGGCGCTTCAGAGCCTTTTTGGCCAGCTCCTGGGTGATGACCGGCTGGCTGGCCCCGGTGCTGGTGATCACGATATCCACCTGGCCCAGCACCTCGGGCAGATCGTTAAGGCCGTAAGCCCGGCCCGCGCCTTCGCCCCCGCCCAGGCGCTCGGCCAGCTCCACCGCCCGTTCCAAGGTGCGGTTGGCCACCAACACCCGCTCCACCCCGTTGGCGCGCAGATGCTCGGCCGCCAGCTCCGCCATCTCGCCGGCTCCCACCAAAAGCGCGTGCAGCCCGTGCAAATCGTCGAAAATCTTCTTGGCCAGCTCCACCGCGGCAAAGGAAACGCTCACCGCCGCGCCGCCGATGTTGGTCTCGGTGCGCACCCTTTTAGCCACCTGGAAGGTCTTGTGCAGGAGCCGGTTCAAGACGGTGCGGCTGGACCCGCCCGCGGCGGCGGCGCGGTAGGCCTCCTTGATCTGGCCCAGGATCTGGGGCTCGCCCACCACCAGGGAATCCAGGCTGGACGCCACCCGGAAAAGATGGCGCACCGCTTCCTCGCCCTGGTGCACGTAAAGATAGTCGGCCACGGTCTTGGGGTCCAGGGGCTTGCCGTCGGCCAGCCAGGCGCCGATGGCCCCGGCCACCTCCCCGCCCTCCACCGCGGCCAAGACCTCCACCCGGTTGCAGGTGGCCAGCATCACCACCTCCCGCACCCCGCCGAGTTTCAAGAGCTCGGCCAGGCGGTCCCCCAGGTCCTCGGGCGCGGGCGCCAGGCACTCGCGCACCTCCACCGGTGCGGTCTTGTGATTGAGCCCCACCAGGACCAGGTTCACGGCAAAGTCCCTTCCAGCTTGGGCAGCGAGTCAAAGGCGTGATAGCCCGGGAAAAGAAGCCCCACGCCCACGAAGGTGAACAAGAGCACCCCGAAGGCCAGCGCCCCCAGCCAGGCCCCGCGCCGCCCGCGCCATCCCTGCACCAGGCGGGTGTGGATCAGCGCCGCGTACAGGAGCCAGGTGATGAGCGCCCATATCTCCTTGGGGTCCCAGCGCCAGTAGGAGCCCAGCTTCAACTGCGCGTACACCGCCCCGGTTATGAGCCCGATGGTAAGAAGCGTGAAGCCGGCCACCAGGGCGTTGTGATTGAGGGAGTCCAGGCGCGAAAGCGGCGGCAGGCGCTTGAAGGCCGCGCCCAGCTTCTTGGCCCGGATCAGGCGGTCCTGCAAAAGATAGAGCGCCCCGCTAAGGAAAGTGAGCGCCAAAAGCCCATAGGCGGCCAGCACGCTGATTACGTGCACCGGCACCCAGACGCTGGTCATGAGTTTAGAGGGCGGAGCCGACGGCACGGCCAGCACCGAGGCGGCCAGCAGCAACAGGGCGCAAAGCGGCGCAATGAGCGCGCCCAGGATCATCACGTTGAGCCGCAAGTTGACCAGAAGCGAGGCGCCCATGAGGCCCCAGGAAAACACGTCCAGGCTTTGGCGCAGGGTGGTGGCGGGCAGCACCCCGGTCTCCCACCAGGCCGAGCCCAGGGCCAGGCTGTGCAGGCAAAACCCCGCCCACAGCACCGCCCGGCCCACGATATGCAGGCCGCGCCGCTGCCAGATCACGAAAGCCAGATACAACACCGTGGCCACGAGATAGGCCGCCAGGGTGGCCCAGTGCAGCGCGCCGCTCATGATTTCGCCTCCAAGTCGGCCGGGCCCCAGCCCAAATCAGCCAGGCTGAAACCGGGCCCCAACACCGAGGCGACGATGCGGTCCACTGCCGCCGCGTCCCCCGCCGCCACCAGATCGAATAGCTCTGAATCGGCCAGAGCGAAAAACTTGGGCCGATTTTCCTCGGCCGGGCGGCCCAGGGCGGTCACCCGCTCCCGCAGTGCGCGCATGAGCCTTAAGTAGGGGCCCCAGGCCGGGCCGAACTCGCCCTGCAGGCGCTCGCGCAGGCGCCGGGCCGCGGCGGGCGAGGCCCCGCCGGTGCTCACCGCTAAGGTAAGCTCGCCCCGGCGCACCACCGCCGGCACGATGAAGCTGCACAGAGGCGGCACGTCCACTATGTTTACGAAAAGCCCCCGCTTATCCGCCTCGGCCGCTACCGCACGGTTGAGGACCTGGTTATCGGTGGCGCAGATCACCAAGGCCGCACCGTCCAGGTCACCGGGCCTGAACTCGCGCCTGCGCAGTTCCACGTCGGGATGGCCGGCCTGGGCCTCGGTATCCGGAGCCAAGTCGGGGGCGACCAGCCGCACCCAAGCCCCCACTTCCAAGAGGGAGGCCACCTTGCGCGCGGCGACCCGGCCGCCGCCGATCACGGCCACCAGCTTGTCGCGCAAATCCAATAGCGCCGGGTAATAACTCAAGATTTCGTACCTTCTGCCTAAAGTCCGCCAAGCATAGCACCCGCCCCGCGGCCGTACAAGCCGCAGCAAGTCTTTGCCTTGCCCGCCGGCTTAGTGCATTAAAGCCTTTTCCACCGCCTCGCCAAGTTTGGCCAAGTCGACCTTCAACTCCTGGGCGTGCACCAGCTTGCCCCCCGCGTTGTAAACCAGCACCGTGGGGGTGGCGATCACGTCCAGTTTTTCTCCCAAGGGCATGTTGTCCGTGGGCCCGGCGTCCAAGAGGACCGGCCCGGGCATGGAGTACTGCTCGGCATAGGCCTTGGCAGCCGGCCGCATGGCCGGACCGTCGCAGTTAATCATGATCATGGTAAAGGGGTTACCTCTAAGGCGCCGGTACAGGGCCATGAACTCGGGCATCTGCTTGCGGCAGAGGGGGCAGGAGACCGACCAGAAGATCAGCACCGACACCTTGTCCTTGGCCAAGGCGGTCAAGTCCCGGCTCTGGCCATCCAGGTCGGGCAAGTTGAGGGCGGGCAGGTCGGTTCCGGTCTTTACCAGGGCCATAGCGGGCGCGGCCAAGGCGAATATGGCCGCCAGGGCCAGGATCAGGGCAAAACGAAGGCTCATGTGCGGTCCTCTTTGACAGCAGGTTAAAGGTAGCATAGGCTTTTGTCATTCAAAACTCTAGCAGATGCGCCAGCCGCTCACAATGAGGCATGTGATGATTGAGATAAGCCAACACGGCCCCATAACCCGCTTCCGCCTGGGCCGCCCGGTGATGGGCAAGGTGCAGTACTGGACCTCCTGCTTTTGGCTGGACGGCATATTGATCGACACCGGCTGCGCCCACACCGCCGAGGAGCTTTTGGCCGAACTCCGGCCCCGCGGGGTGGAACTCATCGTTAACACCCACTATCACGAGGACCACGTCGGCGGCAACGCGCTCATCAGCGACGAGCTGAACGCGCCCATCTACGCGCCCGCAAAAAGCCTGCCGCATCTCCAGGAGCCGCCCTGGATCCATGCGCACCGCGAGCTGGTTTGGGGCACGCCCCAACCCAGCCGGGCCGAGGCCCTGGAGGAAACGCTTAGCGCCCGCGGCTACAGCTTTTCGGTGCATCCCGCGCCGGGCCACTGCCCGGACCAGGTCATGCTTTTCGAGGCAAACCAGGGCTGGCTCTTTTGTGGCGACGCCTTTATCGCTGAAAACCCCAAAACCGCCCGGCCCGAGGAAGACTACAACCAGTGTCTCCTGACCATCCGCGCCATGGCCGCCCTAAAGCCCGAAATCCTGTTCTGCTCACCCCTGGGCGTGGTGGAGCCCGCCCTGCCGGCTTTAAGGCGCACCATCGACTACCTGCAGGACATGCAAGCCCGCATCCTTGCTCTGCACGGGCGGGAACTTTCGCCGGAGGCGATGGTGCTGGAGCTTTTCGGCCGCGAGAGCAGCCTGATCGTGTTCACCGAGGGGCAGTTTTCCTATCAGAATTTCGTGGAAGCCTTCCTCAAATGACCCAATCCGATTTTCGCCCGCGCCTTGCGAGCCTCTTGCCAGGGCGGCCAGGGCCGGGTTATGGTGGGTTCGACTAGGCGCCGCACGCCTACCGTGGGCCGTTCGGCCCCATTATTTGAGGAGGGATCGCCATGATTTTAAGAAAAGCCGCCGCCTGCCTGGCGGTTATGGCCCTGTGCCTGGCCTTGGCCCTGCCCGCCCTGGCGGCGGATTCAGCGGCCTTGGTGCAGCAAGCCGATCAGCTCTATGCCCAACGCGTTGATTTGGCCAAGGCCAATCAGGCGGCGGACCTTTATGAAAAGGCCTTGGCCGCCGATCCCAAGAACGAGGAGGCCGCCTGGAAGGCCGCCCGGGTGCTTTATTGGATCGGCCGCAACACCAAAGGCGACGACAACAAGATCAAGGTTTTCGAGCGCGGCATCGCCGACGCCAAGAAAGCCCTGGCCATCAACGCCAAAAGCCTGGGCGGGCATTACTGGCTGGGCGTGAGCTACGGGCTTTACGGCAGCGCCAAGGGCGTCACCAAAAGCCTGTCTTTAATCAACCCCATCAAGGAAGAGATGGCCGCGGTCATCGCCCAGGACCCCAAGTATGACGAGGGCGGCCCCTACCGCGTGCTGGGCAGGCTCTACTTCAAGGTGCCCGGCATCTTCGGCGGCTCCAACTCAGAGGCCATCAAGAACCTGACCACCGCCATCAAGTACGGCCCCACCCGCTGGCTGAACCACCTCTACCTGGCCGAGGTCTACCTCGACGAGGGCCAAGACGCTAAAGCCAAGGAGCTGTTGGCCCTGGTCATCAAAGGCCCGGCCCCCCAAGGCCTGGAGCCGGAATACGCCATGTGGAAGGCCGACGCCGAGAAGCTCGCCAAGGAAGTTAAGTAGAAACCGAGTGGCTGGTCAAGCGGGCGGGTCCCTCAGGGCCCGTCCGTTTTAATTTCCGGCCCGGGATCGATGTGGATGATGACCCGCTCCACCAGGGGCAGATCGCCCATGAGGCAGGCCTCCACCTGCTTGGCGATGGCGTGGCCCTGGCTCACGCTGAGGGTTCCGTCCACCACCACGTGCAGCTCCATCTGATAGCGCCCGCCCGAGGCGCGCACCTTGAGATCGTGTATTTCGTGGACTCCCGCCACATTCAAGGCGCAGCGCTTCATATCATCCAGCACCTCGGCGGTGGGGGCGTGATCGGTGAACTCCTTGATGGCCTCCCAGATGATATCCAGGCCCGCCTTGCAGACCAGAAGCGATACCACCAGGGCGGCATAGGCGTCCAGGATGTGCCATTCGGGGTTATAGATGGCCGCGCCCACTCCGATGAGCACCGCCACCGAAGACAGCGCGTCGGAGCGGTGATGCCAGGCGTTGGCCTGCAGCACCGCGCTTTGGATGCGCCTGCCCACGGCCATGGTCCAGCGGTAGAGGGCCTCCTTGGCAAGAACCGAGACCAGGGCACCGGTCGCCGCCAGCCAGGTGGGATGATGCTCGGCGTGATGGTAAATATCCACCCCGGCCTCATAGCCCAAGAAAACGCCGGTGCCCACCAGGGCCAGGCCCACCAGGGCGGCGGTGAGGGTCTCCAGACGGCCGTGGCCGAACTGATGCTTTTGGTCGGCCGGGGCCCGGCCCAGCTTGAGCCCCACCAGAACCACCAGGTCGGTGGCCAAATCGGAAAGCGAGTGCACCGCGTCGGCGATCAGCGCCGCGCTGAAGCCGAAAACCCCGGCCAGGAACTTGAACACCACCAGGGCCAGGTTGACCGCCGCGCCCACTAAAGTCACCCGGCGTCCGGCCTTTAGTTCCTCACGGGCCTTTACCAGCGTGTCGTTCAAGGCCAACTCCCCGGCAGCCCCCGGCCGCCCCCGGCCATCAATCATTGGCCGCCAGTAAAAAGATGGGCCCCAGGCGGGGCCCTTTGGCTTAATGCCAGAATTATATACCGGAAGTGGGCAGGCGGTCGAGAAATTCACGGACCTTTTGGAAATAGGCCTCGCCGCCCAGGTCATAGGTATCGTTGTGGCCCGCGCCGGTCAAGGTTAGCCAGGTCTTGGGTTCCTTTGCCGCCTGATACAGCCTTTGGCCCAGCTCGAACGGCACGATGTCGTCGCGGTCGCCGTGGATGAAGAGCTTGGGTGCGCGGACTCCTGGAATGCGGCCCAGGGAATTGAAGCGGTTGCGCAGCCGGCCCACCCCGTCGATCTCGACCTCCACCGATGTGTATTGGCCGGCGCGATGCGCGCGCCAGGCTGCGTTCGGTTGCAGCATGAAGGTCTTGGTGTCCGCGGTCTCCTCGATGACCTCGACCACGCGGGCGCGGATCTCGCCGAGCGAACG
>CAZDRW010000127.1:6319-8440 GCA_964507555.1 uncultured Desulfarculaceae bacterium | reverse complement strand
GACCGACGAGGAAGTGCTGGAGCTGCTTCTGACCCTGGCCACGCCGCGCCATGACTGCAAGCTGCAGGCCCGGAGCCTCATGGCCGCCTTCGGCAGCCTGCAGGCGGCGCTGGACGCTGCGCCCGAGGCTTTGGCCCAGATCAAAGGCATCGGCCCCAAGAACGTCCTGGGCCTGAAATTGGTGCCGGCGGTGGCCCGCCGTTATTTGGAGGACCGCCTGCTGCATGGCGGGGCCTTCCAGAACGCCTCCCAGGCCGCCGAGTACCTGGAGTTCACCATGCGCCCCTTGACCAGGGAAGTGTTTCGGGTGATGCTACTTGATGCCCAGCGTCAGGTGCGCGGCGTGGAGGACTTGAGCGCCGGCACCTTGACCGAGGCGGTGGTCTATCCCCGGGAAGTGGTGGCCAAGGCCTTGGCCGTCGGCGCGGCGGCGGTGGTGTGCGCCCACAACCATCCCACCGGCAACGCCAAGCCCAGCCGGGCGGACCGGGAACTGACCCGCCGCCTGTACCATGCCTGCGCGGGCGTGGGGGTGGATCTTTTGGATCACGTCATCGTGGGCGCGGGCGTGCTATATAGCTTCGCGGCCAGCGGGGAATTGGCCGCCCTAGCCCAGGAACACCGCAACTTGAATCTGTGAGGAGCCCATGCTGCAAAAGGCCCGTGAAAGACTGATATTCGCCCTGGACGTGAACACCGCCGACGAAGCCGAAAACCTGGTGCGCATGCTGGCCTCCGAGGTGGGGATTTTCAAGGTGGGGCTGGAGCTTTTCGTTGCCCAGGGGCCCGAGATCCTGGCCCGCCTGCGCCGGGCCGGGGCCCAAGCCATCTTCTTGGACCTTAAGCTGCACGACATCCCGGCCACCATGCGCGCCGCGGCCAAGAGCGCGGCCCGGCACGGGGTGGATTTGCTCACCTGCCACTGCGACCAGCCCGAGATCTTCGATGGCCTGGACCTGGGCGCCACCAAGCTCCTCGGCATAACCGTGCTCACCAGCCTGGGGCCCGAGGACCTGGCCGCCATGGGCTATCCCGAGGAACTCACCGATCCCCAGGCTTTGGTGGTGCGCCGGGCCGGTTTGGCCATGAATGCCGGTTGTGCTGGCGTGGTGTGCTCCGGCCTGGAGGCGGCCGCGGTGCGCCAGGCCCTGGGCGGCGAAGCGCTGGTGGTTTGCCCGGGCATCCGGCCGGCGGACCTTAAGGCGGGCGCGGACGATCAGAAACGGATCGTCACCCCCGAAATGGCCATGCGTAATGGCGCCAGCCACATCGTGGTGGGCCGGCCCATCCGCACCGCCCGCGATCCTCTGGCCGCGGCCCGGGCCGTGGTGGAGAGCCTGGCCCAAGGCATGGCGGGCTGAAAGGCTGTTCCGGGCAGGGGCAGCGCGGCTAAGCCCTCATCTTGACTGTACAGATGCCCGCTGGTAGAGTTTGCTTGACCCAGTAACCAGGAAAGCCCATGGCCGAAGTCATTGAACTTAACAGACGCCAGGCCAAGGAACGCAAAATCCGCCAAGGCAGAGCCCGACGCAGGGCGCAGGCCGTGGCCAGCGCACTTTCCTGCGGGTTGTGCCCCAGGCGCTGCGCCCATTGCGGGCTACCCATCGAGGACCCGCCGCTACCGCCCATGCAGGCTCCCTACCCCTTCTGTCAACCCTGTCAGGAGGAGTACAAGGCCTTCAAACGTTGGGAGGAAGGGCTTCGCGAGCAGGAGGCCTACTGGCACACCGAAGACTGGGCCAAGATGTGGCGTTTGTGGCTGGAACACATGAAGGCGGCGGAGGCCTTTCGCGCTTCGCCTGAATTTTTAAAGCTAATGCAGGAGAACCAGGACTAGTCTTCAGCAAGGCGCGGTCCCGGCCCAGTCCTAGAGGAGGGTAGATAATGTTAGGGGGCATCGGCATACCTGAACTCCTGATTATCCTGGTAATCGTGCTGGTCATCTTCGGCGCGGGCAAGCTGCCCATGATCGGCGGCAACATCGGCAAGGCCATCAAGAACTTCAAATCCGGCGTAAAGGAAGAAGAAGTCGAGGCCGCCGCGGCCAAGGAGCAGTTAGAAGACAAAAAGGCCGAAGAGAAGACCAAGGTTTAAGCCCCGGCCAAGCCGTCTTAAGCGCAG
>CAZDRW010000127.1:0-6309 GCA_964507555.1 uncultured Desulfarculaceae bacterium | reverse complement strand
TCTCAAGGCCTTGCGGCCGATTTTTCTCTCGCCGTCCATATTTGATCTTGATTGAACCCTACCCCGGCTAGACAGGCCGGGGTTTTGCTTTGCCGGCCGCCCCCAGCGTCCCAAGCCCGGCCGGATGGCCGGAGCTATAGCCGGCAAGGCCCCCAAGCCTTGACAAAACGCTATCCAGTGCTCATTTTTATTGGAGAAATCGATACCAGGAGGGGTGCAATATGCCCATTTACGAATACCGCTGCGCTAAGTGCGGCAAAGAATTTGAACGGCTGACCTTTGCCGGCGACGACGAGGGTGAGATCGAATGCCCTGCCTGCGGCGCGAAAAAGTGCAAGCGACAGATGTCGGCCTTTTCCACCTCTGGTGAAAAGGGCGCATTTTCAGGCTTGAGCGAACCCTCCGCCGGCTGCGGAGGCTCCGGCTTTTCCTGAGCAGGGTAAGTCAACGGCAGCGGTCCGCTGCCTGAACCATCCTGATCCCCGGCCCCCTTCACGCAAAGGGGGCCGGATCATTTTGGGGCTTCCTCATGACAACTAGCGGTGTTCGTTCCGCTCCAGCGCATAAAAAGCCTTCCTGTATTGGCGGTGCGACATATAAAGATTCAACCGGGTGTGCAGGTCGGCCTTGGCGTAGCGGTCCATCAAATTAAGGAAATGGTCCAGCTCCTCCTGGTTGAGTTCCTTTCGGTCGACCAATTCAAGGTATGGCTTTTGGTTTTCCTGTTCGGGTTCTTCCCCAAAACACCACCTCTTTAGGTTTGCCAAGCTCATGCTCCTCCCCCTTTCGTATAGGTGTAAATGCACCTATTGGGTCAAAAATAAAAGGGATAACGTGTAGATACACTCTTTTCCCTAAAAAAATAATACTGCTAAATCTTGAGAATTTTTCCTAACATACGCAGTTCGGCCAACATGGCTTCCCAGCGGAGTTCGCCAAGCCCCTGCACGATGCGCTCTTGCATTTCATGCCAAAGCGGCGCCGCTTTTTCCATGGCGTCCAGTCCTTCCGGGGTCAAAGAAACCCGCACCTCGCGCCGGTCCTGGCCGGGTTCAAGCTTTACCAGACCGCGCTTCTCCAGCAATTTCAAGTTACGGCTCAAGGTGGTGCGGTCCATGCCCATCAGCTCGGCCAAGCGGCCAACATTTTGGTTTTCTTGCAAAAAAGCTGCAGTGAGCAATGAGAACTGGGTAATCTTCAGGCCTGAGGGCTTTATGGCCTCGTCAAAGGCCTTGGTCACCTTGCGCGCGGCACGGCGCAGGTTGAAGTCCACGCAGTTGCGCGACATCTGCGAGCAGGTCTTCTTGTCAATCAATTTGGCCATGAATGGCTTTTCCATAATAAGAGTATATACACCGAACTCCGAAGCCGTCAAGTCAATAAATCATTTGCTTGACAATAGTTCTCTCACGCCGCAGGGCCATCAGGACCTAGGCCGGCCTAAGCACTACGGTGAGGTAAATGGTAAGCACCGCGTAAATCACATTAACCGCTATGGCGCGGGCCATGCTCACCTGATAGGTGCGCTGGATGCCGATGGTCATTATAAACAGGTTCCATACAAAATAGAGGAGTTCCATCACCGGGCCCACCATGGGCGTGAACAGGCTGAACAGGTGCGGAGCCTGGGCATAGCAAGCCACCCTGAGGGCCTCGGGGAAACCGTAGGAGGTGCGGGTGATGAACTTGAGGAGCACGTTTATCAAACCGGCCTGGAACACCATATAGACCAGGCTTATCATGAGCACCAGGCCCAGGCTGGCGAACGGCGATAGCGAGCCGTCCATAACCGGGCCGCTGATATGGGCTCCCCCGGCCATGCGGCCGCTCATGATGGCCCAGGTGCCCAGCATGACCACGCCATTTACAATTAGGGCGAACAGGAACCAGCGCTTCCACTGGCCGCCGATGGGCAGGCTGAAGGCCTGGCCGGGCCGGAAGGTTACCGTGACCCAGGTCTGGGCCAGGGCGGCTATGCTGAGGCCACCTCGGTCCCAGGGCAGGCCGGAGGCATTGGAAGGCTGATTTAGGGCCATGTAGGTCTCCTTAAAGCTAGGCGAACGAGGGCTTGCGTTTTTCAAAGAAGGCCTTGATGCCCTCGGCAAAATCAGGCTGCTGGCAAAGCTCCAGAATGGTGCGCCGCTCGTTCTCCAAAATGGTCTCCAAATCGCCGAACAAGGCTTGGTTGATAAGCGCCTTGGTGGCGGCCATGGCCTGGGAGGGCCCTTGGGCCAGTTGCCCGGCCAGGCTGAGCGCCGCCTCCAGCACTTGGTGGTCCTCCACCACCTGGTTGACCATGCCCCATTCCAAGGCGGTTTGGCTCTTGATGGGCATGCCCAGCAGGAAGAAGGCGGCCGCCCTTTTGGCGCCGATCAGGCGCGAAATAAGCACGCTGGCCCCGCCGTCCGGATTCACCGCGATGCGGATGTAGCCCGGATCAAAGCTGGCTTTTTGAGCCATGACGATGAGATCGCAGCCCAGGGCCCAGCCCAGGCCGCCGCCCGAGGCCACCCCGTTCATGGCGCAGACGATGGGCTTGGCATGGCGGCGCAGAGTGATGATGGAGCGGTTAAGCACCGCGGCCACCTCGCAGAAAAACTCGGCCGGGTCGTCGCCCCTGGCCAGGCCCTCGCCCATGAGCCGCACGTTGCCGCCGGCGCTGAAAGCCTTGCCCGCGCCGGTCAGCACCAGGGCGCGCACTTTAGCGTCGCGGTCGGCGCGCTCCAGGGCGTCCACGAACTCGGGTCCGCTTTGGATATCCAGGGGGTTGAACAATTCCGGCCGGTTGAGGGTGATTAACCGCACCGGCCCCCGGTCTTCGACCAAGAGGGTCTGGTAGTTGCTCATATTGCTCTCCAAGGCCCTAAGCGGGCTGCCATGCGGGCCAGCCCAGCATAGGCGTTAGGCGCTCCCGCGTCAAGAGCATGGGCCCAAAGGGTCCAAGACAAGGGCTAAAGCGGGGCGGCGCCGCTTACCACCCAAAAGCCGCTCAAAAGCGGTTCAAGACGCACTGATGGCGGTAAAAGTATAGCTAAGATCCCGGCCAGCGTAATTTAGGCAAGCAATGGCATCGCCCACATGATAGAAAGTAAATACTTCGATGTTGAGATCGGTTAGCCATGGTCAGTCTTGACCAGGCGCGGGGGGCTTTGCTACTGTGAGCCGTCCACAACCCAGGCGGGAAATCGATGGCCATCATCTCCAGACTTACAAACAATAACAGCGGCCGCCGCAGCTTCAGGCTCTCTCCCTTGGAGATGCTTATCCTGGGGCTTATCCTGGTTGTGGTTTTCTATTTGCTCTCCCTTTGGTTCAGCGGGGCTTTCGAGGCGCCCAAGCAGGCCGTGCCGGCCGCGGCTCCCACCCAGCTTTTGGACAGGGCGCTGGCCGCCACCGAAAGGGCCCAGGCCCGGCTTTTGACCATTGAGAAAAAGCTGGCCGCCCTGGAAGACCAGGTGGACAAGGTGGGTGCCGGCCCTAAAGGAAAAGCCTCCTCCAACCCCAGGCTGGCCGCGCGTCTGGACGCCTTGGAGAAAAAAGTGGCGGCCATGGGCAAGGCTTCCGGCAAGGCCCAGCCGCCGGCCAAGCTTGACCTCACGCCTTTGGAGGCCAGGCTGGTTTTTTTGGAGAAAAAGGTCGGAGAAAAGCCCAGCGAGGAGAACCTGGATAAGCGCCTTAGCCAACTGGAACATGGTTATAAGCAGCTCAGCGCCGCGCCGGCCGCTTCTCCTGCGGACCTGAAGAAGCTGGCCGCGCGCCAGGACAAGCTTGAAGGCCGCACCGCTCAGATCGCCAAGCAGCAGGAAAAGCCGGTGGCTGCGCCAAAAGAGTTACAGAAGCTCGATGAACGCCTGGCCAAGCTGGACCAGCGCGTGCAGCAGATGGCCAAGGCTGCGGAACGGCCGGCGGTTCCGTCCGCTGAACTGAAGAAGCTGGAACAGCGCTTAAGCGCCCTGGAAAAGAAACCCGCCTCCGGCGCGGCGGCCAAGTTGAAGGTGCCCCAGGATATTGATGACCGCCTTCGCAAGCTGGAAGGCGGCTTGAAAAAAATGGAACCCACCGAAGCCCACAACTCGGCTTCCTTGGCAGACATGGAGAGCCGGCTGCAAAATCTGGAGCGCACCACCCCCAAAGCGGGCGCCGCGGCGGGCGTGGCCGCAGCATCGCTGGGGCTTATGGAAACCCGCTTGCATAAGATAGAAGCCACCCTGACCCAAACCAGCGAATCGTTGCGCAAGGTACGCGCTCCGGTCGTGGATCCGGAGCTTGTCAGCCGCGTGGAGCGCCTGGAAAAAGCCGGCGGCGCGTCCAAGCAAGGCGTCGATCAAAAGCAGGCCGAACAGATGCGCAAAATCGATAAGCGTCTGGCGGAGGTTGACAAGCGTTTGGCCGAAATGAGCAAGGCCCAGGCGCTCACCAGCCGGCATTTGGCCGAGGTTATGGACGAGGTCAAGAAGCCCCCCAAGGCCGCAGCGCCTCGACCCTCTCCGCCAAGGGAAAAGGAAGTGAAAAAGCCGGAGAAGCGGGTTGAAAAGCCGGAGCCCAAGACCCGCCTGATCACCCACACGGTGCGCAGGGGACAGACCCTTTTCGGCATAGCCCGCCGTTACGGAGTCAAAGCGGACGATATCCGCCGTTGGAATCCCAAGCTCAAGACGCGCAACACCCTGTGGGTCAATGAAGACCTGATCATTTACAGTACAAAGTGACCTTGCCGAGTCCCAGTCCCGCAGTCCTTGCCCACCACCGGCCTCTTCTGGATATTGTCGCAAAAAGCGCAGCGCGGCGCGGCCAACAGGTTTGGCTTTGCGGCGGGACCCTGCGCGATCTCTATCTGGAGATAGACCCGCCTGATGTGGACTTGGCCGCCGACGGCGACGCCCTGGCCTTGGGCCGGGAAGCGGCGGAGACGGCGGGGGCGCGCTTTGTGACGCTTAAAGAAGAGCATGCCACCTGCCGCCTGGTGCTGCAGGGACGCTGGGTCGATCTGGCCGGCCTGCGCGCCGCCGATATAGGCGGAGACCTCAAGGCGCGCGATTTCACGGTTAACGCCCTGGCTTGGGATCTGGAAGGGTTTTTGGAAAACCGGGGTGAGGTCATTGATCCCTGCGGCGGGGTTAATGATCTAAAGGCCGGCATCTTGCGGGCCGCGGGGCCGGGTGTTCTGCGGGCCGATCCCTTGCGGGTCCTGCGCGCGTTTCGCTTTTTGGCCACCCACGGCCTAATGCCGGAGTCTGGCTTAAACGACCGCCTGCGCGCCGCGGCTCCGGGCCTGGCCGGCGTGGCGCGCGAAAGGGTGGGGCACGAATGGATGCTCATGGCTGCCGGAGCCCGCGCCGCGGAAGGAATCTTGGGCTTGGAGCAGGCAGGCGCCCTTGGCCTGCTGGTGCCGGGGCTGGAGGCGGGCCGGGGCCTGGAGCAGAATCCTTACCACCATCTAGATGTCTATGAGCACAGCCTGGCAACGGTCAGAGCTTTTGGGGACATCACCGCCAACCCGGATGCTTATTGGGGCCCCCAAGGGCCGGAAGTCGCGGTTTACCTGGCCCGGCCTTTGCGCAGGGCGCTCGGCATAACCACCGCGCTCATGCACGACTTGGGCAAGCCGCCCACCCGCCAGCCCAAGGCTCCGGGCTGGGCCACTTTCTATCGGCATGATCTGGTAGGCGCGGACCTGACCCGCGCGGCCTGCCGGAACCTGGGTCTGGCCAAGTCAGAAGCAGGGGTGGCTGCCCATCTGGTGCGCGAGCATATGCGGCCATTTTTTCTCATGGGCGCCCAGCGCCGGGGGCAGCTAACCAAACGGGCGGTGCGGCGTCTTTTGATCGCGGCCGGCGATCATCTGCCCGGGCTTATGACTTTAGCCATGGCCGACACCATGGCCGGCCTGGGACCCGAGCGTCCCTTGGATGCGGAAAGCCAGCTGCGCGGGTTATACGCCATGGTGGCTGAGTTGCGGGACCGCGAGTTGGCCGCGGCCTTGGCCGCGCCGCCGTTGATAGATGGTCATGGGTTGATGCAAAGCCTGGCTTTGGCCTCTGGGCCGCTGGTGGGAAGGCTGCTTAAGAAGGTGCGCGAAGCCCAGCTTGATGGAAAGATCAATGACAAAGAGCAGGCATTAGATTTGGCCCGGCGCTTGTTGAATGATCAATGCACACGCAATTAAGGGATGGGTTTGCCTGTCGTTCGGCCCGGCCGGTTGACGCATCCCCACGCCGATGCTAGATTTTGACGACCAATTGGAAGTGGAAGGCTCACTGGTGGGGCCCCCGGACTTCAAATCCGGTGTACCGTCTGAGGAAGGCGGTA
>CAZDRW010000126.1:0-8441 GCA_964507555.1 uncultured Desulfarculaceae bacterium | reverse complement strand
CGCAGTGGGTGCATTTTTCGTAATCAACCAGAGGATGCCAGTTTTGCATCTCCTCTTCAGACATTTTGGCGGGCACTTTTATGGCCAAGTTCACCTGCACCTGGTTGCAGGCCAGAGCGCAGCGGCCGCAATGAATACAGCGGCTAAAATCGCGCACGATTACCGGATGGCTGTCATCCAAGGGGTGCTCGGTCTCGCCCGGGGTCAGGTCCTTGGCAGCGATGCCATAGGCCACCACCAGATCCTGCAGCTTGCAATTGCCGTGGGCCGGGCACAGGCGGTCATGCCATGGCTTTTGCATGACCCGGAGCTGGGATTCGTTCCACTGGTCAGACGGCAGGCGCATCACAAAGCAGTTGTGATCTCCCGAAGCCACCAGACGTTTTAATATGGCCCGCCGCGATTCCCACACCCGCGGGCTGTCGGTTTTGATAAGCATGCCTTCCGCGGCTGGTGTGGAGCAGGCGGGCAGCAGGTCTGTCTTTCCCTCCACTTCCACCGCACAGATGCCGCAGACCCCGCTGGCCTCGGCTTGGGGAAGATGACAAAGGGTGGGAATGTGCACGCCATGGGCCAGGGCGGCTTGCAGGATGGTTTGCCCTGGCTCGAAAGATACTTGTTTGCCATTGAGATATAGAGATGACATGATCCTGACGCGGCTCCAACATTGATTACAGGCCAATCCCGTGAATTTGCGCGGCTCACCTTCTTATGTCTTTCGTGACATATATCATGGTTGACATACATAAACCAAATAAAATAAGCACAATCGGTCTAAATTACACATACAATTTCACAATTGCCTTGAGGTCAAATTGACCTTCAAGGTCAATTTGAATAGCTTACCTTGTTCCCTTACCTGCTGCGCCGACTCTGGCGGCTGAGGTCCTTGGTCTTTGGGTCACCTGATCCACTGCGTTTTATGCGCTATTACCGCTGTGGTTCCAATTGGTTATACTCATGGCAGGGTCACCAAGCGCAGGGCCTGGCTTTGGCAAAGGCCGGGTCGAGCACCCCTGGCATAAAGGATGCACCATTCACTATGCCGGCAATGGGAGAGTGAATAATGCAAAGGAGGTGTTGCAATGGGAATTGAAGATTCTGGTCTCAGTGCAGTTAACCGTAGGGATTTCTTGACTTTGTCTTTAGTCCTTGTTGCTGCGATGTCGCTCGGGCCGGGTGCGGGGGTAGGCCAGGCAGCAGAGATTAAGTTCCTCGAAGGAAAATGCGGAGGCAAGCAAGGCACGGAGAAAAGAGCCCTGGTTGCCTACGCCAGCAAGTACGGCTCGACCGGAGGAGTCGCTGATGCCATCGGCAAGGAACTTTGTAGCAAGGGAGTAGCTACCGACGTTCTCCGGATCAAGAATGTCACTAATCTTTCTTCATACCAAGCAGTGGTCTTAGGCAGTGCCATCTATAGGGGCGAGTGGATGGCGGAAGCAGTGGATTTCTTGAAGGACAACAGTGACATCCTGCGTCAGATCCCTGTCGCCTATTTTCTGGTCTGCATGACCCTAGCACGGCCGACCGAAAAGAACCGGGCCGAGGTGTTGTCTTACATGGACCCTATCCTTAAGGCCGTACCGGAAATTAAGCCCGTCGGGATCGGAGCCTTCGCCGGAGCGATGGATTACAGCAATCTTTCCTTTATTTACAAGAAGATACTGAAGTCCAAAGGGACCCCGGAAGGGGATTACCGCGACTGGAATGCTATTAAAGCTTGGGCGCGGGAACCGGTCTGTGCCAAATTCGCCCAATAGGAACCCGAAAAAAGGGGGCGCCTGATGTTTCGGAATGCCAATAATTTGTTTTGTCGCTGAATATAAGGGAAGGAAGAGCATCGGCTATTGGAAATTCATGGAGTCGCAGGGTCTAAAAGTGGTCAAACCGCTAGAGCTTAGGTCATAACAGCTTGCACCTTCATAAAAACACCCCGCCCCCGGCTTGTTGCCCGGGGCGGGGTTTGGCTTTGTTCATGTTGTCCGGCCTAGGGCACGTACTCTATCTCCATCTCCTCGCTGAACTTGCTCAAATTGCCAGATTCATCGACAGCTTGCACCTTGTAGATATAAACGGTCCGCGGGGTGACATCCACGTCGATAAAGGTGTTTTCCTTTAGCGGCATTGGCGTCATCTTCTTATAATCGCCGCCCTTCTTATCCTTGCGGAACACCAGATAGCCCGCGGTGTCCTGGGACGGGCTGGGGGTGAAGCGCAAGTATAATCCGTCTTTGGCGGGCGCTCCCGCCAAGCCGCTGGGCGCGCCGGGCGGGGTCTGGTCCTTGGGCTTGGCCTCCACCCAGGCGCTGCGCGCGCCGGTCACGTTGCGGCCCTTGATCTTCCTGACCTGGGCCACCTGGTAGGCGTAGACCTTGCCGTTGTCAACGCTGCTGTCCTTGAAGCTAGGCGTGAGCAGAGGCGAAGTGTTGATTTGCATTTGGCCATCGGGTCCTTTGCGGAAAAGCGCATAACCGGCCAACATGTCTAATTCTTTGGCTTCCGAAAGCTTGACGGGATCCACCTTGGCGCCTTCCCAGGTGAGTTCCACCACCCCATCGCCGGGCATGACCTTAAACCCGGCGGGCGCTGCTGCCGGCTCAACCCGCGGCGTGCGGACAAGGTTGGAAGGTATGCTGACCCGTCCCCAGGAGTCTATGAGCACCACCTGGTAGATGGCTTCCATGCCCAGGGGCGCGTTCTGGTCAATATAGGAGAAGCGGCCGCCCTCCATCAATTTCTCATGCTTGCCCTTAAGCAGAAACTCATGATATTTCTTTAGCTTGGGCGGGCAAGGCGGACAGTCGGCCAGGCCGGTCAACGGCAGGTAGCCATAATAAAGTCTGGCCTCGGTGACTGCGCGGCCGGGCGTGTCGACCTGGGGCACGGTGAAGGTGATCTGCACGCCGCTGGGCACGGGTTCGGCTTTCAGGTCCCTGACCCGTTCCGGCGCGACCTGGGTACGGGGCAGCGGAGGCGCCTTGACGCCGCAGCCTGCGGCCAGGGCCAGAGCCATGAGCAACAAAATAGCAACAACAACTAACCGTCTGGCCATAAGCGCTTCCTCGCCTCCTTAAGGGCCGCCTCCACATTGACGCCGGCGGTGCCGCCTGGGCTCTTGCGCGCGGCGATCGCATGTTCCGGCTCTAGGTGCGTGAACACGTCCTCTTGAATTACAGATGAGATTTGCTTGTATTGCTCAAGGCTTAACTCTTCCAAGGCGCAGCCACGGACTTCGGCCAGGCGCACGGCTTGGCCGGCCAGCTCATGGGCCTTGCGGAATGGCACCCCTCGCTGGGCCAGGTAGTCGGCCAACTCGGTGGCGTTCAAGAACCCCTTGCCCACGGCCTGGCGCATGCGGCCCTCATTGATGCCTAGTCCCCGCAGCATGGGCGCCAGAACCCGCAGGCAATCCAACACCGTGTCAAAGGCATCGAAAACCGGTTCCTTATCTTCCTGCAGGTCCTTGTTGTAAGCTAGAGGCAGGCCCTTCAGCACCACCAGCATGCCGACCAAGCTGCCGATAACCCTGCCGCTTTTGCCACGAATCAGCTCGGCGGCATCGGGGTTTTTCTTCTGGGGCATAAGCGAGCTGCCGGTGGAAAAGGCATCGGACAAGCTCACAAAGCCGAATTCCTGGCTGGACCAGAGGATCAACTCCTCGGCCAGGCGCGACAAATGCACCTGGATGAGCGAGAGCCCAAACAAGAACTCCAGCGCGAAATCCCGGTCGCTCACCGCATCGAGGCTGTTGGCGCAAATACCAGACATGCCAAGGTTTTTTGCCACCGACTCCGGATCAACCGCATGGGGGGTTCCGGCCAGGGCCGCCGCGCCCAGGGGGAGCCGCGCGGTGCGCTTTAGGCAATCGGCCAGGCGCTCGCGGTCGCGGGCGGCCATCTCGTAGTAAGCCAGAAGGTGATGGGCCAAGAGTATGGGCTGCGCCCGCTGCAAATGGGTATAACCCGGCATTATGGCTGACTTATGCGCCTCGGCCACCTCTACCAGGGCGCGCTGGTATTCCTGGAGCGCGCCCAAGAGTTCCAGGCCCGCGTCCATGACCCACAGCCGCAGGTCGGTGGCGACCTGGTCGTTACGGGAGCGCGCGGTGTGCAGCTTGCCGGCCGGCTCACCGATAATCTCTTTAAGCCTGGCTTCCACGTGGGTGTGGATGTCCTCCAGCGAGTCGCTGAACTCCATGTTCCCGGCTTCGATCTCGGAGCGCACCTGTTTCAAGCCCTTTATTATGGCCTTGGCCTCGTCCTCGGTTATGATGCCTTGGCGGGCCAGCATGGCGGCATGGGCTTGGGAGCCTCTGATGTCCTGGGTTGCCAGCCGCCGGTCAAAGCCGATGGAGGCGTTGATGCGCTCCATCATGGCGTCGGTGGGCTCGGCAAAGCGTCCGCCCCAGAGTTTATGCTTTTTAATTTCGGTCACTTGTTGATTTAATCAAACCTTTACTTTAATTTTTTAGCTTGTTGGCCAGCGCATGCCGGATGCGCAGGCGCAGGCCGTTCAGGCGGATGAAGCCGGTGGCATCGGCCTGGTCGTAGACCGTGTCCGCCTCGAAAGTGGCGATATCCGGGCGGTAGAGCGAATTGGGCGAACGCCGGCCCCTGACCGTAACGTTTCCCTTATAAAGCTCCAGCCGCACCTGGCCGCTCACCGGCTGCTGGGCCTGATCCATGAAGGACTGCAAGAGCTCCATCTCCGGCGAGAACCAATACCCGTAATAAACCAGTTCGCTATAGTTGGTCAACAGGCTGTCGCGCAGGCGCAGCACTTCCCTATCCAAGCAGAGGCTCTCCATGGCCAGGTGGGCCTGCCTTAAGATGGTGCCGCCCGGCGTCTCGTACACCCCGCGGCTCTTCATGCCCACGTAGCGGTTCTCCACCAGATCGACCCGGCCGATGCCGTGCTTGCCGCCGAGCTCGTTAAGCTTGGCCAAGAGCTTGGCCGGGGTGAGTTTTACGCCGTCAATGGCGGTGGGGTCGCCCGCCTCGAAATCGATAACGATTTCCCGGGCCTTATCCGGCGCGTCCTTGGGCGAAACGCTTAAAAGGAACATGTCGTCCGGCGGCGCGGACCAGGGATCCTCCAGGATGCCGCCCTCAAAGGAGATGTGCAAAAGATTGCGGTCCGAGGAATAGGGGCGCGCTTTGGTCACCGGCACCGGGATGCCGTGCTTCTTGGCATAGGCGATGAGCACCTCGCGCGAGTTGAGATCCCACTCGCGCCAGGGGGCTATTATCTTGATTTCCGGGGCCAAAGCCTGGTAAGTCAGCTCGAAGCGTACCTGGTCGTTGCCCTTTCCGGTGGCGCCGTGACTCACAGCGTCCGCCCCGGTCTCCTTGGCGATTTCGATCTGGCGCTTGGCAATAAGCGGGCGGGCCAGGCTGGTGCCCAAGAGGTATTGGGATTCGTAGATGGCCCCGGCCCTAAAGGCGGGGAACACGTAGTCCCGCACGAACTCCTCTTGCAGGTCGTCTATGAACACTTCACTGGCGCCGGTGGCCTTGGCCTTGACCCGCACCTCGTCCAGCTCCTCGCCCTGGCCCAAATCGGCGGCAAAGGCCACCACCTCGCAGCCATAGGTCTCCATCAGCCATTTCAGGATAACCGAGGTATCCAGCCCGCCGGAGTAGGCCAGCACCACTTTGTTGATTTTGTTGGACATTATATAGTTTCCAATAATTCTGTTAGCAATAAACGACCGCTCATGACGCGGTCTGGTTTTGTATATTTCGGGCGACGCAATCGCCGCCAAGCCCGGGGCCCGGCGTCCGGCCCCTACCCTATCACCTAACCCGCCAAGTGCGCGAGTGCTCTAAAAGGTCCAGCTCACGCCCAGGGTGAGCGCGGTGCGCGAGATGAACTCGCCCTGCAGGTTCACACTCCAATGGGGGGTGATGGCCCAGGCCAAGCCCAGCAGGGCGCTGAATTCATCCTTGAGCTTGTTTTTGGAGTCGTAATCCACATAAGCGCCGGTGGAGCTCCAGCGGCCGCTGAAGTCGCCCTCGGCATAGGACCAGCCGGCGCCCACGTAGGGCGTAACCTGGCCCACCTGGAAGTACATCACGGCGTTCAGGTCGACCTGCCAGTAGTCCAGCTGGTCATCGGTGGACCAATAGCGGCTGGCCGGGAAGCCTTGGGTCTTGTTTTCCCAGTCCTCCACCTTGCGGTTGTCATAGCGGAAATAGCGCCCACTGAGAAGCAGTTGCCAGCCCGGCTTGGGCTCCCAGACTTTGGCCTTGAGGCCGGCGGCCCAGGCGAAGTTGTCTTTTAGCTTGGCTTCCCATTCCTCGCTCGTGCTGAGGTCGGTGTCGATCCATTTGCCGCCGCGCACCCAGCCGGCCTGGGCGAAGAGATTCAGCCAATCGGTGGCTCCCCAGGCCAAGGTGGCCAGGTAGGTCTGGTCTTCCTTGAATTTGACGCTCTTGCGCTCGGTGTCAGTGACGCCGGACGATGAACGACGGGTAAGATCATAGTCCTTGAATTTCTGCTCGAACGAATACTCGCCGCTCAGGCTGAGTGTCCATTTCTTGGCCGGCACCAGGCCAGCCGGTTGCCCCAAACCAGCGGCCAAAACCGGCGCCGCTAAAAGCATCAGCAGGGAAGCCAGAACGACTATTTGTATTTTTCTCATTTTTCCCTCCCTCATTACTGTTAGCGGGGTTGCATTGTAGCAAAGTATTCATGGTTGGAATACACCTTGGCCACACGCACGGACTGCCCCACTGGCACTATATACTCGCTCATGCCCACATGGATACCTGCACCCCAATCATAAGTGTAACCCAAGCCGGTCCAGGGATAGGGCCATGATCCGCTGAAAATATTGGCCCAACGGTTGTTGAACCAATCCTGGTGGGTTTGGCTCACAACCAAATACTGGTTGCTGGGAAAATCCAGCATGGCCTCAAAGTCGCCAACCTCGGGATCGGGCGAGGGCCGCACCAGGTTATCAAGGCTGACCCAGACCTCGGCGAATACTGATTTCCCGGTCTCCAGGGGCAGGCCCAATAGTTTTTCAACGCGTTCCGCGCTGGGCGACAGCATCCCATCCAGAAAGAAATAGCGCATCTGGGCCGGGATGAAAAAAAACATGGCATCGCCGACCGCCGGGTTGCCCTGCGCGGTCAAATCCTGGCCCTCATAGGAACGCACCCATTCGCCGGTCCAAAAACAAAGCCTTACCCGCGATCGGCCCGGCACCCCTTCCCACTCCAGATAGGGGTTTTCCGCATTAATGGCCCACAGGTCTTTACTGATCTCGGCGGCTGTGCGCACCATGGCATCACTCACCGCGGCCTTGTAGGCGGGATCATCGAAATTGGCGGTCAAGCCCCCAAGCGCCGGCCCCAAGCACAAGCAGGCAACCAGGACAAGCGCAGTGAAGGTTTTCGCTGCCAGTTTCATTGCACCACCTCAACAAGGGCTCTTTTGGCCAAGCCCTCCCGCCGACAAACCATGAACGCTCATTTCTCCGGACGGTGCCCCACCAAGGCCTCTAAAATCGCCTTTTGCATGTGGAGCCGGTTCTCGGCCTGGTCCCAAACCACTGAGTTGGGGCCTTCCAAGACCTCCTCGCTGATCTCCTCGCCCCGGTGGGCGGGCAGGCAATGCATCACGATAGCGTCCTTGGTTGCCAAAGCCAAAAGCTCGGCATCCAGAGTGAAGCCGTGAAACGCTTTCCGCCTGTCCTTGGCCTCGTTCTCCTGGCCCATGGAGGCCCACACATCGGTGGAAATGACCTGCGCGCCGCGCACGGCCGCTTGGGGGTCGTTACTTAGACCCACCTTGGCGCCGCGCTCAATGGCGGACTCCAATATGGCCTTATCCGGCAAAAAGCCCTCGGGGCAGGCCAGACGCAGCTCAAAGCCCAGGCAGGCGGCGGCCTCTATCCAGGAATGCGCCATGTTGTTGCCATCACCCAGCCAGCAATAGACCGGATCGGTCACGTTATCTAGCTGCTCCTGCACGGTGAGCAGATCCGAAAGCACCTGGCAGGGATGGTAGCGGTCGGTAAGCGCGTTTATCACCGGTATGCCGCCCCGCTCCGCCAATTCCTCCACCACCTCCTGGCCATAGGTGCGCACCACCATGGCGTCCACGTAGCGGCTCATGACCCGGGCGGTGTCGGCCAAAGGCTCGGAGCGGGCCATCTGGGTGTCGCGTGAGGGCATGAAAAGGGCATGCCCGCCCAACTGCACCACGGCCAACTCAAAGGAAACCCTGGTCCGGGTGGAGGGTTTTTCAAAAATGAGCGCCACGCTTTTATTGTCTAGGGCCAAGGGCGCGTAGCCGCTTTTCCAGCCCCGCTTGAGCGCGGCGGCGCGATCTAAAAGGCCGAACACCTCGCCGGCCTCCAAATCGCCGATGGTAAGCAGGTTCTTGGCCTGCAATTTCACGCTGGGAATGTTTTCAACTAACTTAGTCATTAG
>CAZDRW010000125.1:0-8564 GCA_964507555.1 uncultured Desulfarculaceae bacterium | reverse complement strand
ACGCCGGCCAAAAATTCCTCGAAATCCCGCGCCGCCCGGTCGGCCGCCTCTAAAGTGGTGCCCTCCGGGAAATCCAGCACCAGTTGGAACTCGTTTTTGTTGTCAAAGGGCAGCATCTTGAGCGGCACCTTGCGCAGAGCGGGCAGAGCCATGGAAAGGCAGAGCAAAAGCACAATGGTACCCATGAGCCCCCAGCGCAGGCCGCGCTTTTCCAGGAAAGGCTCCACAACCTTGACGTATGCCCTGCGTACCGGGCCGGGATGGGCCTGGCGTTTCTTGGCCCGTTCATCAGCCAGGGCGTCGCCCAGCTCCTTGGGGGCCCGGCTCTTAAGCAGCTTATAGCTAAGCCAGGGCACCATGGTAAGCGCCCACAAGGCGGAGAAGGCAACGGTTAGCGGCACGTTTATGGCCATGGGCGCCATGTAGGGCCCCATCATGCCGGTGATGAAGAACATGGGCCCGAAGCTCACGATGATGGCCAGGGTGGACATGATGACCGGCGGCAGCACTTCCTGCACCGCTGCCAGGGTGGCGCTCTTGGGGTCGCGTTTGCCCATGAGTATGTGGCGCTGGATGTTGTCCACGTTGGTGATGGGGTCGTCCACCACCAGGCCCAAGCTCAGGATAAGGGCGAACATGGTCACCCGGTTGATGGTGAAGCCGAACAGGTAATTCACGAAAAGCGCGCAGGCAAAGGAAAGCGGCACAGCGCAGGCCACCACCAGCGCTTCGCGCCAGCCCATGGTGAAGGCCAAGAGCGCCACCACGGTGAGCACCGCGAAGAAAAGCGACAGCATAAGTTCGTCGCTCTTGTTTTGGGCGGTTTCGCCAGAGTTGCGGGTGACGCGCGCTTCCACCCCGGCGGGTAGCACCTGCCCGGCTAGCTCGTACATGCGCTTGATTACGTTTTCGGCCACCTGCACCGCGTTGGTGCCCCGTTTCTTGGCGATCTCCAGGGTGACGGCGGCCTGGCTTTCCGCATCAGCCTCTCTTCCCTGGTCCTTGAGATAGCGCCGGCTGAAGCCGAGCCGGGTATAGGAGGCGGCTTCGCTGGGCCCGTCCAATACCTCGGCAACGTCCAGCAGATAAACCGGCCGGCCCTGATGCACTCCCACCACCAGTGTGCCCACCTCGCGGGGACTGGAAAGAAAGGAGTCGCTGGTCACATCAAACGCGGTATTGGCCCGGTCAAAGCGACCGGCCTTTAAAGAGGCGTCCGCGCCCATCAGCGCCTGGCGCACGCTCATGGGCGTGACCCCGAAACCGGCCATGCGCTTGGGGTCCAGTTCCACCCGCACCACGCGGGGACGGCCGCCTTTGATAGCGGTGCGGCTGATGTCGGCCACCTCGGCCAGGCGGGCCATTATCTCTTCGGCCATGCGGCGCAACTGGTAGTCGTCGTAGGTGGCCGAGTGCAGGGTGAGGTTAACGATGGAGACATCGTCGATCTCCACCGGCTTGATGACCCAGCCTTTGACCAAAGGCGGCGCCTGGTCCTGGTTCATGAAAATCTTGTTGTGCAGCTTGACCAGGGAATTCTCGCGGTCCTGTCCCACAAAAAAGCGCACCGTGACCACGGCCTCGCCTGGCCGGCTCACCGAGTAGACGTGCTCAACCCCGTCGATCTGCCACAAAAGGCGCTCCAAGGGCGTAGAGACCAGCTTCTCCACCTCTCTCGCGCTGGCTCCCGGCGCTTGCACGAACACATCGGCCAGGGGCACCACGATCTGGGGCTCCTCCTCCCGGGAGGTGAGGGCTATGGCCGCGATGCCCAAAAAAATGGCCGAGATGATGAGAAGCAGCGAGAGCTGGGTGCGCAGAAAAGGACGCACCAACCTCGCCACCAAGCCTCGCGCCTGGTCAGGTTGCTGGACTTGTTCAGGCATCGCCTTCCGCCTTTACGGCCAGGGTCTCGCCGCCGTTTAGCCCGGAAAGGATCTCCACCATGCCCTGGTGGCGGCGGCCGGTGGTTACGTAGACCTGCCGCCAGCCATCCTTTTGGCGGATCAGCACCATTTCCAACTGCCCCACTCGGCGGATGGCTTTCTCCGGGGCCAGCACCACCTTTTCCTGGCCAACCGGAATCAGGAGCCGGCCGAACATGCCGGAGTACAGCCCCTCGGTGTCCGGCAGTATCACCTTGACCAAGAAAGTGCGGGTGGCCGGATCGGCGGTGGGGACGATCTCCTCCACTTTGCCTTTTATGCCGTGGCCCAAGGCGGGTATCTCCACATCCATCTCCTGCCCCATGCGCACTTTTTGAATCAATCCCTCGCGCACCAGCGCTTCCAGGCGCAGGGCGCCACTGGTCTGCAATATCAAAAGCGGGCGGCCGGGCAAGGCCAGGTCGCCGGGCTCGATGAAACGTTTGACCACCTGGCCGCGTTCCGGCGCCTTGACCCTGGTGTAGGAAAGGGATATCTCGGCCTCCTCGACCTGCTTCAAGGCGCGGCCATGGGAGGACTGGGCCTGCTGCAAAGATTCCTTGGCCCGGTCCACGTCGCGCTTGGGCGCGGCGCCGGTCTTTAGGAGACGGTTTAGGCGGCCGTACTCACGCTCCGCCAGGTCCAAGGCCGCGCGGGCGGCTGATAGGCCCTCACGGGCCTGGGCCAGGCGGGCGCGGTATTCCTGATTTTCCAACACCACCAAGAGCTGGCCTGCCTTGACTTCTTCGCCGGGACGCACCGATACCTTGAGCACCCTGCCCGCCACCTGAGCCTCGACCCTGGTCTCGGTGCGGGGGCGCACCGTGCCCACCGCCTCTTGCACCTGGGGCCAGATTGTTGAGATAGCCTGGGCCGTGGGGCGTTCGTCTTTTTCTTGGGCTTGGGCTGGCGGCGGCAGCCAGCCCGGCGCGATTTTACCGGTGGTTAAAAAACCTCCCTGCAAAAGTATCAGCACCAGCAATGCAAAGACGCCGGCCAAGATGGAAAACAATTTCATTCTTTGGGAAGTCATGGCTCTTTGCTCCCAGCCTATGATGGCAAATATGAATAGGGCAGGGCCTTCTTGGCCAGGCCATCCGCCCCAATAGCTATTTAGCTACTGATTATAGATCATTCAAGCCGGGTAGTGAATCCAAAGCGCCGCAAAATTGGGGATCGGGCCGCGGCCGTCTGCAGTTTTAGCGCCCGCCACTGAAGATGCGCTTCTCGATGGCGCGCAGCAGGGGAAGCAAGGTCGGCGGATCAAGGGCGCTCACCGCGACGCCGCCAAAACGGTTAAGAAGCGCCTCCAGGCGTGCGCCGGGGGCCCGGTCCATCTTGTTGAGCACCAAGAGGCGGGGCGCATCGCTTAAGTCCAACTCTTCCATGATATTGTCCACCGCTGCGATTTGCTCCTCGACCTGGGGATTGGAGGCGTCGGCCACGTGCAGCAGCAGGTCGGCCTGGCCCAGTTCCTCCAAGGTGGCGGCAAAGGCCCGGGCCAGGTCCTGGGGAAGGTCGCGGATGAATCCCACGGTGTCGGTCACGATCACGTCCCGTTCTTTTGGAAAGCGCAGGCGCCGGGTGGTGGGATCCAGGGTGGCGAAAAGGCGGTCCTCGATGAGCACCTCGGCCCCGGTGAGCGCGTTCAAGAGCGTGCTTTTGCCGGCATTGGTGTAGCCCACGATGGAGAGGATGGGAAGCCCCGCCTTTTGGCGGCGCTCCCGGCGGCGTTGGCGCTGGCCGGCTACGGCCGTGAGCTCCTTTTCCAGGCGGTTCAAACGCTGGCGCACCCGCCGACGGTCAACCTCCAGCTTGGTTTCACCGGGACCGCGTCCTCCTATGCCGCCGGTGAGCCTGCTCAGGCCGTCGTCCCGGGAGGCCAGGCGCGGCCCCAGGTAGCGCAGTTGGGCCATCTCCACCTGCAGTTTGCCCTCCCGGGTGGTGGCCCGCTGGGCGAAGATGTCCAGGATCAGCTGGGTGCGGTCAATAAATTTCAAGTCCGCGTCGGTGGAAAGCGCCAAGCGGTGGGCCTGGCTAGGCGACAATTCCTGGTCGAACACCAGCCAGCGCGCGCCGGAGCGCAAGGCCGTAAGCAGCACCTCGCGCAGCTTGCCCGCGCCAAGGATAGTGCGCGGGTCCAGTTTCTGGCGGCGCTGGATCACCCGCTCCACCACGTTGAGCCCGGCCGAGCGGGCCAGTTGGGCCAACTCATTCAGGCGCTCCTCGGCCCCCAAGCGGGATCCGGTGGTGACGCTAAGCAGAATGGCTCCCTCGCGGCCCGCGATTTCTCGCCCATCGCCGCTCCGGGAAAGCTCGTCTTCCAGTGAGCGCACCAGCCGGCCCAAGTCCTCGGGCGGGTGGCCGGGGGGATGGGGCTCCACCAGCTTAAGGCCGTCGCCAGCGTCGGATGCCGGGTCGATATGGGCCGCGTGCAAAAGGCCGGGCCAACCCTCCGAGCTCACCTCCAGCGAAGCGATAAAATCCCAGCGCTGACGGGCAAGCTGGTCGCGGTCCCACTCCGAGCAGCCGGGGCTGAAACTGGTATGCAGAAGCGCGTAGCCGGCCAGGCGGGCGCGGCCGCGGCGCAGGCGGCTCATGTCCGGCGGCGGCAAGAATTCCGGCTGGCCTGCCACCACTTGGGCCACCTCGCCCATGCGGCTGACCACCAAGCCCAGCTGCCGGCCCAGTTCCTGGGACAGGCGCGCCAACTCGGTGGCCTGCTCCGGCTGGATAAGGCGGTCCGGCGGCAGACGGCGGCGATAAAGATTGTTCAGACGGCGGAGCTGGCTGGTCTTAAGCCCCTGGGTGTCTCCATAAACCTTGGCTATGGCGGCTCCTCCAGGCTATTCCTCGGCATCAAAGGTGAGGTTGTCGAAACGGGTGAGGTCGTCCAAAAAGGCCAGTTTCACGACGCCGGTGGGGCCGTTGCGCTGCTTGCCGATGATGATCTCCGCGATGTTGTCCTCGTTTTCCTTGTTGTAGACCCGGTCGCGATAAATAAAGGCGATAACGTCGGCGTCCTGCTCGATGGCGCCTGATTCCCGCAGGTCCGAAAGTTGGGGGCGCTTGTTGGGCCGGTCTTCCACCTTGCGGTTGAGCTGCGAAAGCGCCACCACCGGCAATTCCAATTCCTTGGCCAAGGCTTTCAAGGAGCGCGAGATGTCCGATATCTCCTGCTCGCGGGAATCGAAGCTGTCCCGGCGGCCCCGCATCAGCTGCAGATAGTCCACAAAAATCAGACCCAGGCCCTTGTCCGCCTTGAGGCGCCGGGCCTTGGCCCGCATCTCCAAAACGCTTATGGCGGGCGTGTCGTCGATATAGAGGGGAGCGGAATAGAGCTTGTCGGCCGCCGCGGTGAGCGCGGGCCAGTCCTGGTTCTGGCTTAAAAAACCGCTGCGCATCTTGGAGCCCGACACGCCGGCCTCGCTGGATAGGAGCCTTAATCCCAGCTGCTCCTTGCTCATCTCCAGCGAAAACACCGCCACGGGAATATGCGCATCCAGGGCCGCGTTGGCCGCGATGTTGAGGGCGAAGGCGGTTTTCCCCATGCTGGGGCGGCCGGCGATGATAATCAAATCGCCGGACTGCAAACCGGTGGTCAGGGTGTCCAGCTTTTTGAAGCCGGTGGGAACCCCGGCCACCAGACCCTTTTGTTTGAAGCGCTTTTCAATGACGCCCAGGGCCGATTGCACCACCTCGCCCAGCGAGGCGAAACCCTTGGCGTGGCGGTCCTGGGTGGCGGCGAAGATGGCCCGCTCGGCCTCTTCCAAGGCCATGTCAGGATCGGCCTGATTGGTGTAGGCCTGATCCACCGCTGAATGGGCGGCCTCTATGAACGCCCTGAGCTGGGACTTGTCCCGCACCAGGGAGGCATAGTGATCCACGTGGGCCGGGGAGATAGCGATATCGGCCAACTCGGCCAGGAGGAGGGGGCCTCCTATGGCCTGGAGTTGGCCGTTGTCGTTTAGGCGGGAGGTTACGGTTATCTCATCCACCGGCCGGCCCTGGTTGTAGAGAGCCAGCATGGTTTCGAAGATCTTGCCGTGGCGGCGGTCGTAGAAGTCGTCGGGCCGTAGCGCGGCCGCGATCCCGGCCAGCACGTCATCGCCATACACCAGGATTCCGCCCAGCACGCCTTGCTCGGCGGCCAGATCCTGGGGGGGCAAACGGCGGGGGCGGCCGGAATCGGCTTCGGCCAATGTCTACTCCTTGGCGGCCTCCTCGGCCGGAGCTGCGGCCTCGGCGGCTTCAACTGCTTCAGCGGTTTCTTCTACCGGAGCTTCCGGAGCGGCTGCACTTTTCGCGGCTGCGGCTGCGGCTTCTTCGGCGGTGTACTCGGGCTCCACGATCACTTGGATGTCCACCACCACCTGGGGATGCAATTTCACCGGGACGGTGTGCGCACCCAAGCGCTTCAAAGTGCCCTCTGCCAGGATAATGCGTCGGCGGTCGATAACAAAGCCCATTTCGGCCAAAGCCGCGGCAATGTCCATATTGGTGACCGAACCGTAAAGCTTGCCGCTTTCGCCGGCGCGGGCCAGAATATTGACCGTGGTGCCCTTTAACCCGGCCGCCTCATCGGCCACTTTATCGGCTTCGCGCGCCGCCTTGATGGAGATGCGCTGACGTTCCGCCTCCACGGTCTTCACGTTTTTCTTGGTGGCCTCTATGGCCAGACCGCGGGGAACCAGGTAGTTGCGGCCGTATCCGCTCTTTACGGTCACCACCTCGCCGGGATCGCCCAGGCCCAGCACTTCCTGGGTAAGAATGACCTTCATGGGATTTATCCTCCGTAAGCTCAGGCGATGGGTTCTTTGCCCAGCCGCCTGAAATTGAACCACAGATCAAAAAGCCCCATCAGTGCCACCAGTGCGGCCAGGAAAATCTCCACGGCCACTAGCATATAAATGCCAGCCCTAAGCAAACGGGGCGTGTTCTTTTTTTGCAGCCAAAAGGCTAAAATCGCTATCCCTTGGAAAAAATAGACCAGGGAAAGCACTAGCACCAAATTGGCTCCAGCCCAAAACCAGAAACCCTTGGACAGGAGCATCAGCGCGCCAGCGCCGATTAGCGCCCAGACCAGGTGATCAGGCGCCTTCCAGGTGTTGAGCGCCTGTCTTGGCTCCTGGGAGCCGCCGCCAAAGTCCCGAGCTATAAGTTGGTTGGCCCAGGCCATAATCATGGCGCCGCAGGCCAATATGCCTATGGCCAGGCGGGCGATCAACCAGCCGGCCAGCTCCAGGGTCTGGCGGATGTCCTCCAGCCTTTCGGGTGACAGGCCGCTGTCCTGGTAGGCCTGGACCACCAGTTGGGTCTGGCCCGTCCAAAAGGTTTGCCAGGCCTGACCGCCTGCATCCATGAATCCGGTTCCCCAGGCGACTAATAATATCGCTCCCCAGGAAACCCCGGCCGCCAGTGCTATGCTACGTTCGTCGCTTTGGCCCCATATATAGGCTTCGCCCAAACACAAGGTCGCTGCGGCGAAAAACAAGTAAAACAATGCGCCGAGCATACTGACCATGCTGCCCACGATCGTGAGCGACCCGGCCACGGCCAGTATCAAGGCCAATCTTCCGGCCCGGCCGCCTTGGCGCCGGTAAAGCAGCAGCACAGGGACCGGAGTCCACAAGCTGGCGAAGGTTCCCAGCACGGGCACCAGCCAAGGTGCGGCGAATAATCCAAGCGAGGCAACCGCCGCCGCCACCGGGGCCATTCTGAGATCGCTAAACTGCCGGCTCATGACGCCCGCCCCCCGCCTTGCCTTTCGTCCGGTGCCTGCAGGTTCTCGCTCCGCCTCTTAAGAAGAGATGGCGGCGGCGAAAGGCATCAGCGCGATGGCCCGGGCCCGTTTAATGGCCTCGGTCAGTTCGCGCTGGTGCTTGGCGCAGCACCCGCTGGTGCGGCGGGGAATGATCTTGCCCCGTTCGGTCGTGAAATAACGCAGGGTGCGCGGGTCCTTATAATCGATTGCCAAAGAGGAGTCGGCGCAGAAGCGGCAGACCTTACGCCGTCCCCAGCTCCTTCTTCTGATCACACCAGCCATGCCGCCCTCCTAGTCCTTATACTCTTGATTATCATCGTCCATCTCATCGTCGTCCTGATCTTCGTCCTCGGTCTCGTCGTCGGCGCGTGCGCGCAGAGCAGCGCTCTGGGCCGCCTCGTCTTCAGCCTGGGCCCGTTTGGCGGCTCTGGCTTCCAAGGCCGCCTTGGCGGCGTCCACATCGTAATCTTCGCCTTGCTTGACCGTGAGGAAGCGGATCACGTTGTCGTCGATCTTGAAATTGCGCTCCATCTCGGCAACAACTTCGGGCGATGCGCCGTAGTCAAAGAGAACATAGAAGCCCTTGTTGAACTTCTTGACTGTGTAGGCCAGGCGGCGCCGGCCCCACTTGTCCACGGCACCGATGAAGGCTCCGCCCTCGCCCAGCATGCCGGAGTATTTTTCCACCACGGCGTCGGTCTCTTCGTCGCTGATCTCGGGATTAATAATGAATACAGTCTCGTAATGTCTCATGAGGCCTCCTTTTGGTCTCGAGCGTCCCCCTCCGGGCCTGTCCCGGCTGGAGAAAGGAGTACTTAGGTTATTGAAAGTGCATAAATACCACCCGCTAACCGGCTTGTCAATAGATCGGGCGG
>CAZDRW010000124.1:0-8631 GCA_964507555.1 uncultured Desulfarculaceae bacterium | reverse complement strand
CCCGATGCGAGCGGGTATTCTCTTCTCATCGCCACCTTGGCTTTGTTCATCTATATGGCCAAGGGCGACTGGCTGGCCTGGGCGCCCGTAGCCGTAACCGGCGTTATGATGTACCTGGCCCGGATCAGCAATATCGGCGTGACCAACTACAACGTGTTCCTGCTGGTTCTGCTGGCATGGTCCCTTTTCCTGGTTTTCTTCTATCGCCAGCTTACGGTGCATCGTGGCAAAAATGCCAAATAACCTTTATCAAACCGCGGTCCTCGGCGCCGGCACCATGGGCCATGGCATAGCCCAGGTGATGGCACTGGCCGGTCATGAGGTGCGGCTCTATGATCCCCAGCCGCAAGCCCATGACAAGGCTCGCCAGGCCATCGCTAAGAACTTGGCCCTTTGCGTGGAAATGGGTTTGAACAGCGACGAGCAAGCCGCCTCCTGCCTGGAACACATCAGCCACCATACGGACCTTGCAACGGCCTGCTTGGAAGCCGGGTTGATTGTGGAGTCAGTGCCCGAGGATATGGAACTTAAACGCGGGCTTTATGCGTCCCTAGAGGAACTGGTGCCGCCCGAAACCATCCTCTGCACCAACACCTCAGCTTTATCTATCAGCGAACTTGCCCGTGATTTAAAGCATCCCGATCGCTTCGTAGGTACCCATTTTTGGAATCCCGCGCAGGTCATGCCTTGCGTGGAAATTATCAAGGGAGAACGCACTTCGCTTGATACCTTTGAGCGGGTAGTGGAGATAATCCGGAAGGCGGGCAAGGAGCCGGTCAAGGTACTGAAGGACCTGCCCGGTTTTTTGGGCAACCGCATGCAGCACGCCCTGCAGAGAGAGGCGATGAGCCTGGTTGAGCAGGGGGTAGCCTCGGCCGAGGACGTGGATCGGGTTGTGCAGCACGGCTTCGGCCTGCGCCTGGCCTTGATGGGCCCCATGGAACGCGCCGACATGGGCGGCCTGGACATAACGCTCAAGGTGCAGAACTATCTGCTGCCCTATTTGGATGACCGCACCACTGCCTCCCCTATGCTGGAAAAGCAGGTGGCCGTCGGCCGCCTGGGGCTCAAGACGGGGGCTGGTTTTTTCGAGTGGCCTGCTGATAAAGCCGCACGCATAGTAAGCCAGCGGGACCGCGCCCTACTCAGCATCATCATGCTCAAACGGGGGCTGCCCAAACCCTGATCCGAGTGCCGGTGCATCTCTTTTAGCTGACAACGATTCAAAGCGATAATTCCGCGTTGAGCATAATTGCTTCTATTGATAGGTGAGGAGTAACCGCAGTAATTTTATTCTCAAGCGAACCCTCTTCCTTATTAGACGAACGCACTCTTGCCCACGTATCGCCGTTATGCTAATCTATATTGCATAACAATTTAATATATTGCAAAGCAATAAATATGGCCAAACCGTCCACAGACCGTCAATTCCTGCAATCGCTCTCCCGAGGGCTGACGGTGTTGGAAGGATTCACTCCGGATAGGCCCCGGCTCACCCTCACTGAAATGGCCCAAGTCTCTGGCCTCAACCTTGCATTTCTGCAACGCTGTACCCACACCCTGGTTTTGCTGGGATACCTACGCAAGGACAATCGCAAACAATACTCCTTGGGGCCCAGAGTGCTCTCGCTTGGCTATTCCTGTCTGCAGGGATCAGAGCTTAGACGCCTGGCCGAAAGTCAGCTCCGTACATTATCGCAACGCATCGGTTGTACCGTGAATCTTGGCGTGCTGGATGGAAGCGCTGTGCTGGTGCTCTATCGCCACGAATTGCAGCGCTTCTTCAAGTTCGATGTGCAGCCGGGCACCAAGCTGCCTTGTTATTGCACTGCCATGGGCAAACTGCTTTTAGCCGCCCTGGATCAGCTATCGCTGGAGTCGATCCTGGCCGGAATCAAGCTGCAACGCTTGACCGCAAGCACTATCACCAGACGGAGCGACCTTTTAAAAGAACTCGCCAAGGTGCGGAAACAGGGGTTCGCCGAGAGCGACCGCGAAGCCACGCCGGCCTTGTACTCGATAGCCATGCCTCTATTAAATTACGAAGGTCAAGCGGTGGCGGCCATCAACGTTTCCATTCTCAAGGGAAGCGACTCTGAAGTCATTCCCCCTAGTATTCACGCCGATTTGGTTAAAGAAGGACGCAAGCTTTCAGCCCTGTTGGGATACCAAGGAGACTATCCCCGCATTAACCTGGGCCCTCCCAACAAGGGCGGTATATAGCTATTTATTAATTATAGCCGCGCTTAGGCGCATTCGCAGGAGTCACTCTGATGCTGGTTAACATGGGCCGGGTCTTCCGGCAAAACACCTTGCGCTTTACCTCCCTGCCAGCGGTGATAAACATCGAGCGTGGACGCAGCTTCACTTATGCCCAGATGCATGACTTGAGCAATCGGCTCAGCAATGCCTTGGCCACAAAATTCGGGTTGGGCGAAGGGGATTTCTACGCTACGGTGCTCGAAAACGACAACATGGCCTTGTTCCATCCCTGGATGCTGAAATCCCCGGTAGGTGCTGCCTGGATCGATGCGCGCGAATCACTGCCCGAGCAATTGAGCCAAATTGATCAGGCCAAGCCTAAATTGATCTTCCTGGAAAGCCGCTTTCTGCCGGGCCTGTATGAGCCGCTCAAAGACCGTGGCGTACACATCATATCCATGGATCCCCCGCAGGACGATTATGCCGGTGTTTACGATTTCTGGAACTTAATCGAAGAAGCCTCGCCCCATGAAGTAATGGCCGATTTTGCAAGTGACGACGCCAGCCGCCATATAAGCGTGTTGCGTTTCACCGGCGGCACCACCGGCAAGGCCAAATGCGCCATGTACACCTTGTCGAATCTCTGGACCTGGGGCTGCAACCCGGCCCACTATTGCGAAACCCTGCCCTATGAGCATCCGCGCGCGCTTTTCTTTTCTCCGCTTAACCACGCGGCTTCGGGCTCGGTGGTGATTCCGGTGCATATCCGGGGCGGCGTGGTGGCCACCCTCAACCGGGCCGATGTGGAGCTGTTGGGCCGCACCATCCAAGACCACTCAATCAACATGATTTACGCCGTGCCCACGGTGCTGTACCGCATGCTGGATCTTGACCTGCCCGCACGCTACGACCTGAGCAGCCTGAAAACCATCCGCTATGGCGCGGCTCCCATCTCGCCGTCCAAGCTGGAGCAATTGCTGGCTGCCTTCGGACCGGTGTTCGTGCAGGGATACGGCTCCACCGAATGCTGGCCCTCGGCCACAATTCTTACCCGCTCGGATCATGACTTGAGCAGCGAAGAGGCTCTGCAACGCCTGCGTTCCATCGGCCGCCCATTCCCGGGCGAAGAAATCATCATCTGTGACGATTTCGGCAACCAGCTCAATTCCGGCGAAAAGGGCGAACTTTGGATCCGCGGCTCCAACACGGTGTCGGGCTATTACCAGGACCCGGAGAACACAAAAGCAAACTTCACTCCGTCCGGGTTCTGGAAATCAGGCGACATCGGCTACATGGACGACGAGGGATATGTTTATCTCGTTGACCGCAAGAAGGATCTGATCATTAGCGGTGGCTACAACGTTTATGCCACCGAGGTGGAGAACTGCCTCAACAGCCACCCGGCGGTGCAGAACTCGGCGGTGGTGGGATTGCCCCATGAAGATTGGGGCGAGTCGGTATGCGCGGTGGTGGTTCTAAGAAGTGGGGAAAGCGCCACGGCCGAAGCGCTCATTACCTACTGCAAGGAGCGCCTGGCCCGCTACAAAGCCCCCAAGCGCCTGGTAATCGCCGACCAGTTGCCGCTCAGCCCGGCTGGCAAGGTGCTGCGCCGCAAGGTACGTGATCAACTTGGCGCTGAAACCGAATAGTCTTTCCGGCCTTTAGGCCGCTTTTGCAGCAAAGGATCAACCCATGGAAAACGTAGTTATCGTATCCGGCGCGCGCACGCCTATCGGCCGTTTCGGAGGTAGCCTGCGCAACGAGCCGGTGGAGCGCTTGGGCGCGCTGGTGCTCAATGAAGCCGTTAATCGTGCGGGCATCGAACCCGGCCAGGTGGGAGAGTTGATTACCGGCCAGTCATACATGAACGGCGAATGCGCCAATGCCGGCCGTGTGGCGCTTCTGGAGGCGGGCTGGCCGGACAGCGTGCCGGCGGTGACCCTTGACCGCCGCTGCTGCTCGGGCTTGGATGCGGTGCTTTTTGCGGCCATGACCATCCAAACCGGCAACGCTGACATCGCGGTGGCCGCCGGTCTGGAAAGCATGAGCCAGGCCGAGCTCTATCTACCCGGCGGAATCCGTTGGGGCCTGGGCGGCGGCAAGGACCCCAAGTGGGGCTTCATGCCCAAGGGCCATGGCGCCCTTAGCATGTGGGGCCTGCCGTTTTTTGACCGCATCCAGCGCGCCCGGGTCAAGAGCCAGCCCATTGCCCGCTATGGCGAGTTAAATTCCATGATGACCTGGGCCGAGACCGCGGCCAAGAACGAAGGCATCAACCGTGCGGAGGCCGACCAGTGGTCGGTGCGCTCCCATGCCAAGGCGGTGGCGGCCCAAGCCGAAGGCAAGTTCAGCCAAGAGATCGTGCCGGTGCCTCTGCGCGGCCCCAAAGGCCAGGAGGTGGTTTTCGATGCCGACGAAACGCCGCGCCCCGGCACCACGGTGGAGCAGCTGGCCAAACTTAATACGGTGTACCCCGACGGAGTCTGCACTGCTGGCAACTCTTCCTCCGAAAACGACGGCGCCGCCGCACTGGTGTTGACTTCGGAAACCAAGGCCCGCGAGCTGGGCCTGCCCATCATGGTCCGATTCATAGCCGGAGCCCACGGCGCTTGCGACCCCACCATCACCTACCCGGCGGTGGACATCGCCGTAAAAGGCGCCCTGACCAAGTCCGGCCTGGGGATCGAGGATGTGGGGTTGTTCGAGATCCAGGAGGCGTTCGCCGTGCAGATGTTGGCCGATGCCAAGCTCATGGGCATCAAGCGCGAAGACTATGACCGCAAGATCAACGTCAACGGCTCGGGCATCTCCCTGGGGCATCCCATCGGCGCCACCGGCGTGATGCGGCTGATCACCCTCATCAACCAGATGCGCCGCCAGGACGAGCGCTACGGCCTGGAAACCATCTGCGGCGGCGGCGGCCAAGGCGTGGCCGCGGTGTTCGAGCTGGTTCAGTAACCCGGCTGCCAAGGAGGGCTGTTATGGAGTTTGAAAATATATTATTCGAAAAGCAGGATCGGGTGGGCATCCTCACCATCAACCGCCCGGCCAAACGCAACGCCATCAACAAAGCCACCCGCTATGAGATCCGTGAAGTCCAGCGCCTAGTGGAGGATGATCCCGCCTTGGGCGTGCTGGTCATCACTGGCGTCGGCGAATACTTCATGGCCGGCAGCGACCTGAACGAGTTCGGCCGCATGGAGGCCCTGGAGGCCTACCACTTCCTGAATACCCTGGCCCAGCGGCTCTACACGCGGTTCGAGGAGCTGGATGTTCCGGTGATCGCCCTGATTAACGGATTGTGCTTGGGCGCGGGCTGCGAAATATCTTTAGCCTGCGACCTGCGCCTTGCCTCGGACAGGGCGCGTTTCGGCCAGCCCGAGATCAACCTGGGCATCATCCCCGGCTCCGGCGCCACCCAGCGGCTGACCCGTCTGGTGGGCCCGGGCAAGGCACGGGAGCTAATCTATACCGGTGACATCATAGGCGCGGAAGAGGCCCTGGCCATGGGGCTGGTGAACCGGGTGGTGCCCCACGACGAGTTGATGGCGAGCGGCCTGGAACTGGCCCAGCGCATCGCGGCCAAGGGCGCCTTTGCGCTCAAGATGGCCAAGCGCAGCCTGCGCATGGCCCAGGAGGTGGGCTTAACGCCGGGCTTGGCTTATGAGGCGCTGGCTGAAACCGCCTGCTTCGCCCATGCCGACAAGGCCGAAGGCGTGGACGCTTTTTTCGCCAAGCGCAAGCCGGAGTTCAACAAATAATGCCAGCCCCCGTGGCCCATGCCGCCCCATCCGCGCAACGGGACAGGGTCCAAGGTTTCATTGACCCCGCGCCGGGCAACCGCCAGCGCTGGGTGATCTTCATCGTGGGCAGCCTGGGCTTCGTGCTGTCCATGTTCTACCGGGTGTCCACGGCCATCATCAGCCCCGACTTGGCGCGGGAGTTGAGCCTCAGCAGCGCCCAGCTCGGCCAGCTGTCGGCGGCCTTCTTTTACGCGTTTGCGGCCAACCAAATTCCCTTGGGCCTGGCCCTGGACCGCTTTGGCGTGCGCCGTATCATGGCGGTGCTGGCGGTATTGGCCGTGGCCGGCGCCGTACTTTTCGCCGCCACCCACAGCTTTGCCGGCCTCTTGCTGGCGCGGGTGCTTCTGGGCATAGGCATGAGCGGCAACCTCATGGTGGTGCTGGCCCTGTTGGCCGCCTGGTTTCCGGTGGACCGTTTCGCCTTTTTGGGCGGCATGGTGATTTCCATCGGCACACTGGGCAACATGCTGGCGGCCACGCCCCTGGCCCTATTGGCCCAGTCCATGGGCTGGCGAGGCACCTTCTACGCCTTTGCCCTGGTGAACGCGGTGCTGGCCGCGGCTTTTCTCTTGGTGGTGCGCGACCGGCCCCCCGGAGCCCAGGCCCCTCAGCCTAAAAGCGCTTCCAGCCTTTTCAAGGGCCTGAGCCGCCTTCTGGGTATGTACCCCTACTGGGCCATCGCCTTCAGCAACTTCTTCCGCTACGGCTACTTCGCGGCTCTGCAAGGCCTATGGGCCGGCCCCTTCCTTATCTACGGCTTGGGCTTCAGTCCAGTAACGGCTGGCAACATAATTCTGGCCATGGGCCTGGGATACATGGTCGGGCTTCCCTTGTGCGGCCGCATCAGCGACCGCCTCTTGCGCTCCCGCAAAAAGGTGGTCCTGCCCACTTTTATCGGCTTCTGCCTACTGGTGATCAGCATAAGATTTTGGGGAGAAACCGTGTCCTTTGGTTTGGCGTGGTTCACTTTCTTCGGGCTGGGCTTTTTGGCGGCTCCCGGGCAGATCATGTACGCCCATATAAAAGAGCTTTTGCCCCCTGACATGACGGCCCAGGCCCTGACCATGACCAACATTTTCCCGGCGCTGGGAGCGGCCACCATCACCCACGTCTTGGGTTTATTGATTGCAGCCGATCCCGCCAGCCTCACCAAACCCGCGGATTTTTACACGCTATGGTATGTAGGAGGCATCGGCTTGGCGGTGACCATTATTCTCTATAGCCTGGTGCCGGACAGCCAGGCCCTGCGCAGGGGCAAAACTTAGCACATGGCGCCGGTCCTCCAAATGCCCGGCCCAGCAACTTGGTGAAAGGAACCAGCATGAGCAGTTTCATTACTCCCTTCGACGGCGAGCCTCCTCAAATCGACCCCAGCACCTTTGTGGACCGTTCGGCCCGCATCATCGGCAAAGTCCGACTGGAGGAAAGGGTCTCGATTTGGCCTGGCGCGGTGCTGAGAGCCGACGAGGAGGAGATATTGATCGGCGCGGGTAGCGCGGTCTTGGATCTGTGTCTGCTGGAATCGCCGCACGGCCACCCCATCGTGGTGGAGCCGGGCGCGCTCATCAGTCACCAGGTCTGCCTGCATGGCGCCACGGTGAAAAGCGGGGCCTTGGTGGGCATAGGCGCCATCGTGCTGGACGGCGCAGTGGTGGGCGAAGGCGCCTTGGTGGGAGCCGGGGCCTTGGTGCCCCCCGGCATGCAGGTGCCTGACGGCATGCTCATGCTGGGAGCCCCGGCCAAGCCCATCCGTGAACTGAAGCCGGCGGAGCGGGCCAATGTGGCTGCGCAACTGAAAGAGCTGGAGGAAAAATCGCGGATTTACTTGCAGCGCGGTGAATAGAAAGCCGGACATGCTTCCAGGCCCGGTAAAGACTTTTTACGGCAACCGCGCGCCGATCCTCTAAACGGTGCGCGGTTGCCGTCTTGCTTATTTTCCCATCAGGATACTGTCAACCGTGGTTTTCTTATAGCCTTGCGGCACCTGGAATTCGGACTCGGGGATGTCCTGCTTGCTGAGTTTCGTAACATCGGTTTGGGTATCGGCTTCAGCACCTTCATAATCAATGGAGCGCAACAGCCACCCAGAGGCGATCATCTTCTGATAGGCAGGAGAGCTTTCAGGATCCTCCGGCTGGGCGGCGCATGCCATCAGCTTGCTCAGCATGGTCGGGTCGAATTCTTTCACAAAATCCGGCTCGACCGTCAGCCATACCTCTTCTTTAAGCTTTCCGTCCACCATAACCTTGTATTTAGTGGTGTTGAAACCGGCGATTTTGCCGCCCGGCCCTTGTTTGATCACCTCAACCTTTTGCGCCTTCTTCGGCTGCTCAACCTGATTGAACATGGAATGGATCTTGGCCATCACTTGTTGCATGGCCTTGCAAAACTGATCCAAGCTAGCCTCGGCATATGTCTTTTCTTCTAAATTAACAATCAAAACCTGACCTTTTTTGAAGTCCATTACGGTATAGCCCTCTGACGCATCCTGGGGCACCGTCTTGATTCTGCCCTGCGATATCAAGTTTTTTTCGCCGCTCTGATCCACCATGACCCAACCCGCCCAAGCTGGCAAAGAGGCGGCCAAAAGGCAAAGCAAGGCAAAGACAGTTTGAATGATCAGTTT
>CAZDRW010000123.1:0-8648 GCA_964507555.1 uncultured Desulfarculaceae bacterium | reverse complement strand
AGCCAAGTGCACAAGAAATACCACCCCAGGGGCTAGAGCCTAGACATCATTTAAAAAGTCAGACCGCCGGCAATGCGGCGGCCCGACTGGAAGAGATGCTTGGCTTGGCGCAGGCTGCCTTTAACAAAGGCCTCAGCGCTTTTGGCAGGCATGCCAGTTCTTGCCCTTGCCGGTCCAGCTTTTGATTGTCTTATATCCCATGCCGCAGCCGACCTTCTCGGAACATTTGGCGCAATTGCCGTGATCCTTGCACCACTCTTCGCAGGCGGTTTTGTGATCATCGGACGCTTGGCTGTAGCTCTTCCGTTTTTGGCAGGCATACCAATCAGGGCCGGCGCCGGTGAATTTTTTAAGAGGCTTGTAACCCACCCCGCAGCCCGGCAATTTGGAACATTGTTTACAACCGGATTTGTGCTGGCACCATTCCAGGCAAGCCTCCTGGTTGATGTCCGCCGAGCCGGGAAGCGGTTTGTCGCTCACGGTGAAGAAATACATGCTGAACGATGAATAGACCTTGCTCTGGTTGACGCCCTTTTCGCGCACCGTGATCTCGCGGCGGCTATTATTGCCATCGTTGATGACATAGCGCACATCGCGGTCCCGCCATTTGCCGGCCACCTTTTTCTGCTTGAGCACGGCTTCTTCGATCACCACGAAATGGTTGATGGAGCCCCTGGTGTCTTCTCTTTCGGGGTCGTCATGCATGGATAGAATCACCGGGCGGCCCGAGTTGAGATACCTGGCCACGTGATCGAACTTGTTGTATTCGGCCCCCCGCACCCTGAAGCAGCGGGAGTGGTTGTAGCCAACCTGCTTGGCGTACTTGATGCCCTGGCACATCTCCTTGGTCTTGGTGCCGCCGCTCTTTTTGCCTTTTACCACGCCGGTCTTGGGGATGTAGTAGTCGGTTTTGGTGTCTTTGGCCACGTCCTGCATGACGCCGTAGATCTGGGGGTCGCTGGAATTGCCGGAGGCTCTATGGCTCCTTATGTCGTAGCCATTGAAGAGCCGGGTTTTTCCGTTGGCATAGGACCAATAGCCGTAGGCAATGGCCCAGGCGGTGGGGCCGCAGCCCACGGGATAGCCCTTGGCGTCCTTGGGCTGCACCCAGGTCGGCGTGCTCCAATCGCCCCCGATTTTCTGGGGCAGTTTGGCGCGGATCTCCTTATACTTGCCGCCCGCCCAAGCCTTGGACGCGGCGCTGAGTTGGGCGCTGGTGATGCCCAGGCACACCACCAGCGTCATTAATGATAATGCAGCCATTTGGTAAAGCGATCTGAGCTTCATACTGTCTCCCCGCCTGAAGGTAGTCGTAAAGTGCCTCATCATGGATTTCTCGAAGCAGGTATGGCGCTCTCAACCCGGCGCTCTATCTAAGCGCCACCGGTCATCCAAAGGAATGGTAAAAAATTCCCCGCCGTTGCTACGCATGTAAAACAGGGAGAACTTGTCCCCGATTTTTTTACCGCATATAAACTTTTGCCACTCGTTCGGCTTGCCCTCCTAAGCCTTCCTGGCTAGATCTTTGGCGTTTTACAGGCGCGCTAACTGGCTTTTTGCCTGTCCACCGAGGTGTTGCCGCCGCCGCCATAGTAGCCTTCCGCCTTGAATCCTTCCAAGATGGTGTAGCCTCTCCTTTGGTCGGATTCGTTTGATGTCTTGGTTGGAACCATCATAAAGGTTATGTGCGCGTTTGGTGATATCTTGCAAAACTTAGTGCAGCCCGCCTGGGAAGGCGATGGGAGAGCCAAGCAAAGGATGGATAGGGCGAACAAGGCGGTTAAGCATCTAATGAACTTCATGCGAATGCCCCCCTTTATTATTTGGCCCAAAAATATATGGTTTCCCTGCTTCTTGGGTTGATGCATCAAAACCCGCACGCCAGCGGCCATTACGCGCCAAGCGAGCAAAGAGAGCGCTTATCTCTCTCGGCAAGTTATTGCACGTGGACAAAAGGGACGGTGATTAGGGCTTGCGGCAAGAGAAGGCACTACCTGGGGGCAAGCGTCTCTTGCCGTCAAAAGGGGCAAGCTCATGTAAGCGTATTGATAAGATCAGCCTGAGCTTATATTGATCGGCCTCCCCTTGGCCAACCGCTCAGGCCGAGCTCATCTAAGCACAATTCTCCTATAGCATGCGGGAGATAAATAACGCAATCACCATAGCAGCCGAAAAAAAACGACACGCCCGCCCCGCATGGGTTCGGCTGGTCAAGGACAGGCTAGGTAATTGGAAGCTGTTGCGGCGTTCGCAGATCAAATGGTCGTTAAGGGTTGGCAACTTGGCCAGCTTTCTATTATCTTCTTAAACTCGATCTCAAGCCTTGCCTGGTCTGCGCGGCGCTATCGTCGCGTGGGTATGCAGGGCGCGGCCAGGCGGTGTAAACTGAGCCTGGATCAGGTAAGTCCGGAACATGCCAGCAAGAGGCGTTACTAAACCATGAGCCGGGACCAGGATAAATCAACTATGCAGGAAGCCAAGCGGGACGTGGAGGTCATCACCACTCACGTGAACGCCGACTTCGACGCTTTGGCCAGCATGATGGCCGCGGCCAAGCTTTATCCCCAGGCCATGCTGGTGTTTCCCGGAGCCCAGGAACGCAACCTGCGCAACTTCTACGTGGAATCGGTCTGCTATTTTTACAACTTCGTCAAGGTGAAGAACGTTCCCTTCGAGCGCGTCAAGCGCTTGATCCTGGTGGACACCCGTCAGCAGGACCGCATAGGCCCCTTGGCCAAGCTGGTGGACGATCCGGCGGTGGAGATCCACGCCTATGACCATCATCCGGACAGCGAGACCGACGTAAAGGCCGACATGCAGATCGTGGAAAGCGTGGGCGCCACCGTGACTCTCTTAAGCCGTCTTTTGCAGGAAAAGGAAGTGAGGCTAAGCGAGGACGAGGCCACCATCCTGGCTCTAGGCATATACGAGGACACTGGTTCGTTCACTTTTTCCTCCACCACCCAGGAGGACTACAAGGCCGGGGCCTGGCTGTTGGGGCAGGGCGCCAACCTCAACGTGGTGAGTTCGCTGATCACCCGGGAGCTCACCGCCGAAGAGGTCGGGCTGTTGAACGACCTTATCCGCTCTGCCCAGGAAGTGGTGGTCAACGGCATCACCGTGGCCATAAGCGAGGTGAGCCGCGAGCGCTACGTGCCCGACTTTGCGATGCTGGTGCACAAGTTCATGGATATGGACAACCTTAACGTGCTTTTCGCCTTGGCCCGCATGGAAGGCCGGGTGTATGTGGTGGCCCGCTCCCGGTTGCCGGAAGTTGACGTGGGCGTAATAGCCAAGGCCTTGGGCGGCGGCGGGCATCCCACCGCGGCCAGCGCCACCATGCGCGACCTGACCTTGGTTGAGGCTAGAGACCGCCTGAAGACCGTGCTGCAGACCCGCATCAACCCCTCCCGCAAGGCGGCCGATCTCATGACCAGCCCGGTGGTGGCGGTTGAAGCCGGCGACACCCTGGGCGAGGCCCATGACATCTTGACCCGCTATGATTTGGATGTTCTGCCGATCATCGCCGACGGCGAAGTCATCGGCATCATCCAACGGCCCAACGTGGAAAAGGCGCTGGTGCATAAGCTCGAAAGCCTGCCGGTGACCGAATACATGGATACCAGAGTGGCGGTCATTGCGCCGGATGCCAACCTGGGCCAGGTGGAGCAGGCCTTGGTGGCCGAGCGCCAGCGCTTGGTGGCGGTCATGGATGAGGGACGTCTGGTCGGGGTGATCACCCGCACCGATCTGCTGCATCATTTCTTTGACCAGCCTCTGATGGACGAGCAACCCGTGCAAGCCGGCCAGGAGGCGGGCCAGCCCCGCTTCAAGAGCGTCAAGGGATTGATGCGCGAGCGCTTTCCCAAAAAAGTGCAGCAAATACTCATGGAAATTGGGCAAGCCGCGGATGCGCTTGGATTTTCCGCCTATTTGGTGGGCGGGTCGGTGCGCGATCTCTTTTTGCGGCGCGACAATTTGGACCTGGACGTGGTGATCGAAGGCGATGGGGTGGCTTTTGCCAAGCAGTTCGCCGAGGCCCACCCCGACCTGCGCACCCGCATCCACAAAAAGTTCAACACCGGCAAGCTGATCTGGGAGAACGGCCTGGTAATCGACATTGCCACCGCCCGCCTGGAATACTACAAATCGCCGGCCAGCCTGCCCACGGTGGAACTCTCCAGCATCAAGCTCGATCTTTACCGGCGCGATTTCACCATCAACACCCTGGCCGTGCACTTGAATCCCAAGCATTTCGGCCAGCTGTTTGATTTTTTTGACGGCATGCGCGACATCAAGGAAAAGGTCGTCCGGGTGCTGCACAACCTGTCCTTTGTGGAGGACCCCACCAGGGTTTTCCGCGCGGTGCGTTTTGAGCAGCGTTTTGGCTTCAGCATAGGCAAGTTGACCGAGGGCCTCATCAAAAACGCCATAAAAATCCAGGCGTTCCAACGCCTTTCCGGCAGCCGGCTTTTTAACGAGCTAAGGCAAATACTTGATGAAGAGCGGGCCTTGGATTGCATTAAGCGGCTCATGGAATTAAAGCTTTTACGCGAGTATCATCCCAAGCTCATAGTCGAGGACAAAGACCTGCCTTTATGGGATGAGATCCAGGATAGCCTGGCTTGGTATCAGCTATCATTTTTAGACCAGCCGCTGCGTCAGTGGTTGGTGTACTTCCTGGCATTGGTGGACAATTTAAGCGAAGAAGAGCTGAGCCAAATGTGCGACCGCCTGAGCATGGCTCCCAAACTGCGCAATCAAATAATCGGCATGCGGCGCGAAGCCTTGAGCGCGCTCAACCATTTACAGCGCGCAAAGCCGGCACCTTCCTTGGTTTACAGCCTGCTTCATGGTTTAAAACCAGAATTTCAGCTATTTATAATGGCCAAGGCCTCGCGGGAATGGGTGAAGCGTTCCGTGAACCAATACCTGACCACGCTCCGGAAAGTACGTCCCGAACTCACCGGCAGCGACCTCAAAGCCATGGGCTTTGAACCTGGGCCTATGTTTAAGCAAATACTTGATCGGCTTCTTGCCGCGCGCTTGGATGGTAAAGTCAAAGACCGCAGCAGCGAGAAGTCTTTTGTGCGGTCGGAATTTAATGGCCGGGAGGAAATGGCGTCATAATGGATTGGATCAGCAATTTCATTATTAAATTAATCATTTTGGCACCGCCCATTCTCATGGCGCTCACCGTGCATGAAGTGGCCCACGGGCTGGTGGCCTATAAAATGGGTGACCCCACCGCAAAGCTGGCAGGACGCTTGTCGCTTAACCCTTTCAAACACTTGGACCTGGCCGGCACCCTGGTGTTCTTTGTGACGGCTTGGATCGGGGCGGGCATCGGCTGGGCCAAGCCGGTGCCGGTGGACTACCGCTATTTACGGGAACCCAAAAAGGCCATAGTCTGGATTTCAGCGGCAGGACCGGCAGTCAACATCATCTGCGCCATACTGGTGGCTATCGTAATAAAGTTATTGATATCAATGGGAATATTTAGTGAGTATGCAACTTGGAAGGTGTTTTTATTCAGGATGCTCAATATTGGGGTGCGGATCAATGTGGTCCTGGCCTTTTTCAACATGATCCCGCTGCCGCCCCTTGACGGATCCGGCGTACTCAGCGGATTATTGAGCCCCCGGGCGGCGGCCAAGTATCATAGCCTGTCACGCTATGGTTTTGTTATACTCTTGGCTCTGATATTCCTGCCGGGATGGTTGCCGGGCTTTCCCGATTTGATCGGAACCTTCATATTGCAGCCGGCTAACTACCTGGCTGAATGGTTGCTGCCGCATTAATCCGGCAAAGGTATTCCCTCATGGACGTAGCGGTAAAACTGGATATCTTCGAGGGGCCTCTCGATCTGCTCTTGCACCTCATCCGCAAGAACGAGGTGGATATTTACGACATCCCCATCGCCATGATAACCAGCCAGTATTTGGCATACCTGGACTTGATGCAGGAGCTTAACATCAGCTTGGCCGGCGATTTCCTGGTCATGGCCAGCACGCTGACCCACATCAAGAGCCGCACGCTTTTGCCCAGTTACGACGCAGCCGATGACGAGGCGGAGGAAGACGATCCCCGCATCGATCTGGTGCAGCAGCTCAAGGAACACATGCGTTTCAAGGCCGCGGCCGAAGCTCTGGGGAACCGGCCGCAACTGGAGCATGACGTTTTCAACCGTTCCGGGGGCCGCAAGGAGGTGGACCAGGCGGCGGAGGAGGCGCAGGGTGATGAGGTAATCGAGGCCGGAGTCTTCGATCTGATCGAGGCCTTTCGCTCGCTGTTAAAGGCCAAGGGCGAACGGCTCAGCTTGTCCATACCCTCAGCCGGCATAAGCATCGAAAACCGCATGACCCAGATGCTGGAGATTCTGCGGCGGCAGGACACCGTGACCTTTGGGGAGTTGTTTGCCGGTGACCGCACGCGGGGCGATTTGGTGGTAACCTTCTTGGCCCTCTTGGAACTCACCAGGGTGGGTTTGTTTAGGGCCTATCAGGACCGGGTTGCGCCTTCCGACGGCTCCCGGGCGGCTTGGGGAACCTTGCGTATCTATTTCAATGTGTTGTCCCGCGAGGAGGACGAAGAACTGTGAGCACCGACCTGAAGCGTATCGTGGAAGCCGTGCTATTCGCGGCCGAGACGCCTCTTTCGCTGGCCCAGATTTGTCAGGTTTTGGAAACCAAGGACAAGGCTCCCGTGCAAACCGCCATCGAGGAGCTTTGCCGGGAATACGACTATCTTGAAAGAGCCTTTGACCTGGTGGAGGTGGCGGGGGGGTGGCGCCTGCGCACCAGGCCGGATATGGCTTTCTGGCTGCGCAAGCTGAAGCGCCAATCCGCCACCCGCCTGTCCCGCGCCTCTTTGGAAACCCTGGCCATCATCGCCTATAAACAGCCGGTGCTCAAAGCCGAGATCGAGCGCATCCGCGGGGTCGAGGTGTCGGGCGTGTTGCGCATGCTCATGGAAAAGGACCTGGTGCGGGTGGTGGGCCGTAAGGACCTGCCCGGCCGTCCCCTGATCTATGGCACCACCAAGCGATTTTTGGAGGTTTTCGACCTCAAGGACCTCACCGATCTGCCCACCCTGGAAGAGATGCAGGATCTTTTGGGCGATGCCGACCTGGCGAGCGAAGGCCAAGAGGAGGAAGCGCCCTTGTTCACCCGGGGCCTGGCCGGCCAGGACGAGGAGGTTGCCCTGGATGAGGAGCCTGAGGGCGGGGAGGCGCAGGACGACTCCGAGCCCGGCCCAGACGAGGAAGCACCGTCGGCCGCCGGTACCGGCTCGCTGCAAGAAGCCCTTAGGCAGGCGGAGGCCGGCCGGCCCGAAGATGATGCAAGCGGGCAGCCCGAGCCGGCTGGTGAGCTGGCAGACGATCGGGCCGGGGCTTATGACGAGCACGCCCAGTGTGAAGTAGAGCTGGGGCCAGATATGCAAGAAAAAGCGCCGGCGAATGAGCCAACGCCAGACCTGCCCGGGGGTGAAACCGAGCCCGAGGCAAGGCCCGCGGAACAATCGCAGGCGGCTCCTAATCAAGCCCAAGTCCAAACCGGGGAGTCATCAGGGCAAGCGGCTCAGCATGCGGAGCCTGATGGCGGGCCGGAGGAGCCTTCCGGCCAAACCGGCCCTGACGGTTATAACCAGCCCCGGGGGACCTAAAGGAAACTGATTTGGCAGAAGAGCGCCTGCAAAAAATTTTGGCCAAGGCAGGATTGGCCAGCCGGCGCAAGGCCGAAGAGATGATCGCCGCGGGCCGGGTGACGGTTGACGGCGAGGTGATCAGCGAACCCGGCGTCAAAGCCGATCCCAATCGCCAGCGCATATGCCTTGACGGAACCCCACTGAAAAGCCAGGAGGCCAAGGAATACTGGCTGGTCCACAAACCGCGGGGCGTGGTTTCCACAGTTATGGACCCCCAGGGCCGTAAAAAGGTGGTGGAGCTGCTGCCGCCCGAGGCGGGCCGGGTCTATCCGGTGGGGCGTTTGGATCGCGATTCCGAAGGCCTGGTGCTTCTGACCAACGACGGCGAGCTGGCCAACCGCCTCATGCATCCCCGCTATGAAATAACCAAGACCTATAAGGTGTGGGTGCAGGGCCTGCCCACGGCCCGCAGCCTGGAGCGCCTGCGCCAAGGGATTGATATAGGCGATGAGCGCCCCACCTCGCCGGCCCGGGTGCACATGAAAGCCGGTAATCCGCACCGCTCCAAGCTGACTTTGGTGTTAGGCGAGGGACGCAAGCGGGAGATACGCCGCATGTGCGAGGCGGTGGGACACCCGGTGGTCCGCCTGCTTAGAGTGGCGCAGGGGCCCTTGAAACTGGGTGAGCTCCCTGCCGGCGCGGTGCGGCGCCTCAGCATGGCCGAGATTCGGGAACTTAGGCAAGCGGTAGGCTTAATAGACAGTTGCAAACCCAGCGGCGTTGGTGTAAAAAAAGCAGCGTTGCGCCCTCGCAACCGCGCCGGCGAAAGCCTGGCCGACGGCAACAAAGCCGGAAGGGGAAGGCCTGGAGGCAACAGAGCCAAAGGGACGAAACCAAGCCGGCGGCGGGGCGAAACAAAAAAATAGGGCCGTAACTCAGTGGGAGAGTGCCATCCTCACACGGTGGAAGTCAAGGGTTCAAATCCCTTCGGCCCTACCAAT
>CAZDRW010000122.1:0-8688 GCA_964507555.1 uncultured Desulfarculaceae bacterium | reverse complement strand
ACCGCCTATGCGGCCCAGTTGGGCATCCTGACCGCTAAAGTGACCACCACCATCTGTCCCTACTGCGCGGTTGGTTGCGGGCTCATAGTGCACACCAACCAGAAAACGGGCAAGATCATCAACACCGAGGGCGACCCGGACCACCCCATCAATCAGGGCGCCTTGTGCGCCAAGGGCGCGGGTCTCTACCAGATGGCGGTAAACCCCAACCGCATGACCAAGGTGCTCTACCGGGCGCCTAATAGCGACCGCTGGCAGGCCAAGAGCTGGGAGTGGGCGCTCAGTGAGATCGCCAAAAGGGTGCAAAAGACCCGCGACGCCTCGTTCACCGCCAAAAACGCCAAAGGCCAGGTGGTGAACCGCACCACGGCCATCGCCCATGTGGGCTCTGCCGCCCTGGACAACGAGGAATGCTGGGTGCTGCAGGCCATCATGCGCGCCCTGGGCTTGGTCTATATCGAACACCAGGCCCGCATATGACACAGCGCCACGGTAGCGGCTCTGGCAGAGTCGTTCGGACGCGGCGCCATGACCAACCACTGGATCGATATCCAGCACTCCGACTGCATTTTGGTGATGGGCTCCAATGCGGCGGAGAACCATCCCATCTCTTTCAAGTGGGTGACCAAGGCGATGGAAAACGGCGCCACGCTCATCAGCGTGGACCCGCGCTTCACCCGCACTTCGGCCAAGGCCCACATCTACACCGCTCTGCGCTCGGGCACGGACATCGCGTTCTTGGGCGGCATGATGAACTACATCATAAAGAACAAGAAATACTTCGAGCCCTATATGGCCAACTACACCAACGCCAGTTTTATCGTAGGCCCCAAATATTCTTTTGCCGACGGCCTGTTCAGCGGCTATGACGCCAAGAAGCATAAGTACGACAAGAGCTTTTGGGCCTTTGCCAAGGATGAGAAGGGAGTGCCCAAGCGCGACCTGACCATGAAGGACCCACGCTGTGTGTTTCAGCTCATGAAGAAGTTTTATTCGCGCTATACGCCGGAGAAGGTCTCTGCGGTGACCGGCACGCCGGTGGCCGACCTCATGAAGGTCTACGAGGCCTATGCCGCCACTGGCGCCCGCGACAAAACCGGCACCATCATGTATGCCATGGGCTGGACCCAGCATACGGTGGGTGTGCAGAACATACGCATGATGGCCATGATCCAGCTGGTGCTGGGCAATATGGGCCGTCCCGGCGGCGGGGTCAACGCGCTACGGGGCGAGAGCAACGTGCAGGGTTCCACCGACCACTGCCTGCTGTTCCACATCTGGCCGGGCTATCTGGGCACGCCCAGGGCGTCGCTACCCACCCTGGCCGCGTATAACAAAAAGAACACGCCCAAATCCAATGATCCGCTATCGGCCAACTGGTGGCAGAACAAGCCCAAGTACATGGCCAGCTTCCTGAAGTCCATGTTCGGGGACAAGGGGGACAAGGCCAATGACTTTGGCTATACCTGGATGCCGAAAATCGACGACGGGGTGACCTACACCTGGCTGGACATCTTTGACGAGATGTACAAGGGCACGATAAAGGGATTCTTTGCCTGGGGCCAAAACCCGGCCTGCTCCGGGGCCAACTCCAACAAGACCCGCCAGGCCATGGCCAAGCTGGACTGGCTGGTGAACGTGAACATCTTCGACAATGAGACCGCCGAATTCTGGAAGGGCCCGGGCATGAACCCCAAGGCCATCAAGACCGAGGTGTTTTTCCTGCCCTGCGCGGTGAGCGTGGAAAAGGAGGGTTCCATCACCAACTCGGGCCGCTGGATGCAGTGGCGCTATAAAGCGGCCAACCCTCCCAAGGGAACCAAGCCCGACGGCGAGATCATGGTGGAGCTGTTCGACAAGATCCGCGCCCTTTATACAAAAGGCGGGAAGTTCCCCGAGCCCATCCGCAACCTGCGCTGGGACTATGCAGCGGGGGGCAAGTTCGATGCGCACGCGGTGGCCAAGCTCATCAACGGCTACTTTGAGAAGGATGCGGAGGTCAAGGGCAAGAAGTACAAGAAGGGTGACCTGGTGCCTTCCTTCGCCTTCCTCTCGGCCGATGGCGCCACATCCTCGGGCAACTGGCTCTATTGCCAGTCCTACAACCAAGGCGGCAACAACGCCGCCCGCCGCGACTTAAAGGACCCCACCGGCATGGGGCTCTATCCCGCCTGGTCCTGGTGCTGGCCGGTGAACCGCCGGATCCTCTACAACCGGGCCAGCGTGGACCTCATGGGCAAGCCCTGGTCGCCCAACAAGAACATCCTGGAGTGGAAGGACGGCAAATGGGTGGGCGATGTGCCCGACGGCGGTTGGCCGCCCATGGATGTGAACCCGGCCAAGACCAAGCGGCCTTTCATCATGAAGCCCGACGGCGTGGGCTCGGTGTTCGGGCCGGGCCGGGCGGACGGTCCCTTCCCGGAGCACTACGAGCCGCTGGAGTGCCCGGTGGATAAGAACCTCTTCTCCAGCCAGCGGATGAACCCGGTGGCGCCGGTATATTCCACCAAAGCCGATCCCCACTTCACCTGCGATCCCCGCTTCCCCTTTGTGGGCACCACCTACCGGGTGACCGAGCATTGGCAGACCGGAGTGCTCACCCGCTGGCAACCCTGGCTCCTGGAGTGCGAGCCGCAGCTCTTCGTGGAGATGAGCCTGGAGCTGGCCAAGCTGAGGGGCATCAAAAACGGCGAACTCTGCGTGGTGTCCTCGGCCCGGGGCCAGGTGGAAGCCAAGGCAATCGTCACCGGCCGCTTCCGGCCCATGGAGGTGCAGGGCGCGGTTGTTCACGAGGTGGGCCTGCCCTGGTGTTACGGCTGGGTGCATCCCAAGGACGGCGGCGACTCGGCCAACCTGCTGACGCCCTCCACCGGCGATCCCAATACCAGAATACCGGAGACCAAGGCCTTCATGGTCAACGTGGTCAGGAAAGGGGGTGCGTAAGCCATGGCTGGAAAATTCTTTTTGATAGACACCACCCGCTGCACCGCCTGCCGGGGTTGCCAAGTGGCCTGCCAGGAATGGAACAAGCTGCCGGCCACCAAAACCCAGCAGACCGGCAGCCATCAGAACCCGCCGAACTGGAACGCGGTCACCTACCGGGTGGTCCGTTTCGCCGAGCATCCGGCCCAGAAGAACTACATGAACTGGCTATTCTTCAGCGACGCCTGCCGTCATTGCCTGAACCCGCCGTGCAAGCAGGAGGCCGACACCATGGTGAAGAACGCCATTGTGATCGACAAAAACGGCGCGGTGCTCTACACCAAAAAGACCAAGAAGCTGGTCAAGAACTATCAGCAGATCAAGGACGCCTGCCCTTGGTCGGTTCCCCAACTGGATAAGAAGAAGGGGATTCTGACCAAGTGCCACATGTGCGCGGACCGGGTGAGCGCGGGGCTTTTGCCGGCTTGCGCCAAAGCCTGCCCCACCGGAGCGCTCAACTTCGGCGACGAGGCCGATATCAAGAAGCTGGCCGGCGAACGCCTGGCCGAAGCCAAGAAGCGCTTCGGCGACGGCGCTCAAATCCTGGACAGCGCGGATGTGCGGGCCTGGTATCTGGTGGTGGAGGATTTGGCCAAGTATTACAAGTCAGCCTGATATACAATGCGGGGGTCCGGCCGGCGGGCCGGGCCCTCGTATCATTTAGGCCAAGCCATGTCACAGGATTAAGGAAAACGATTTGCCCGACCAGAAGACTGATCCCCAGGCAATTAAGTCCAAGTTGGAGGTGCTGATTCAGCGCAACCCGGCTTATAAGGAAATGTGCGATTTCGTGGGCGGTCTGCTGCTCATGACCATGGGCCCGGACCTTGACGGAGCCTCGCTGGACATCGCGCCCCAGATCGATGCTGCGCGATTTACCGAAGGCCAGCCGCTTCTGAACCGTGAGACTTTAGAATTGGACTGGTCCAGGACCTGGGACCTGGCCGAGCGTCTGGCGCTGGCGGTGGAAGAGAGGCCGGCCGGGGCCGGCACCGGGCAGGTGACGGCCAACCTGCGGGCCCAGGCCAAGGGAGGGGCGGGCCTTTTGCGGGCGGTGCTCACTTCCGATTACCAGGCCCTGGAGCAGGCGGCCCATGAGCAAGGCTCCCAAATGCAGGCGGTGGGCCTGGTCATGCGCCTGGCGCTTAGGCCCCAGATGCTGATGGCGGCCGAGACCGCCCGGCAAAAACACGCTATCAACGGATGGTCCTGCGGGCATTGCCCGGTGTGCGGCTCCGCGCCCAGCTTGGCCGAGCTAAGCGGCCCGGACGGCAAGCGAGCCCTGCACTGCGCCCTGTGCGAGACCAGCTGGCCCTATCCCCGCTTAAAGTGCCCCTTCTGCGAAAAGCAGGAACCTGGGGCCATCAGCTATATAAAGGCCGAAAAAGAAGAAGGTCTGCAGGCGGAGCTCTGCGCCGGTTGCGGGCAGTACATCAAAACCCTGGACCTGAGGCTTTTGTCCGGTCCGCTGATCCCGCCTTTGGACGACGCCGCTACTTGGCACCTGGACCTCATCGCCCAGAGGCACGGCTCGAAGCAAGATTAATAAGAAATTTGTCGCGGCGTTTAGAGGCTGCTGACAGATGAATTAGCGCGTTCCGAAGATGGCGGTGCCCACCCGGACCAGGGTGGCTCCCTCGGCGATGGCCGCCTCGAAATCACCGCTCATGCCCATGGAAAGCTCAGCCATGCTCTGGTCGGGAAGATCGCGGGCCAGACGCCGGGCCGCTTGGCGCAGGGCCGCGAAATAAGGCCGGGCCCGCTCCGGCTCATCGAAAAATGGCGGCATAGTCATGAGGCCCAAGAGTTTGAGGCCGGGGAGGTTGGCCACGGCCTGGGCCAGGGCCGGAGCCTCGGCTTCGCTGCAGCCCGCCTTTTGCGGCTCCTGGCCCACGTTCACCTGCAGGAGCACGCCCATGGTCTTGCCCTGCTCCACGGCGTGGCGGGAAAGGGCCTGCGCGATCTTGACGCGGTCCACGGTCTGCACCACGTCGAATAATTCCACCGCCACCTTGGCCTTGTTGCTTTGCAGATGGCCGATGAAATGCCAGGCCGGCCCCGGGCCCACCTCGGGAATCTTGGCTTGGGATTCCTGGATGTAGTTCTCGCCAAAAAGAGTCTGACCGGCGTTCAAGGCCTCGCGCACCGCGGCCGCGGGCTTGGTTTTGGACACCGCCACCAGGCGTACCTCATGGGGATCCCGGCCCGCGGCTATGGCGGCGTCATTTATGCGCCGGCGCACGGCTTCCAGGTTTTCGGACAGGCTCATGGCGTCCCTCTTCCTTTAATGCAGCCCGGGCGGGGCTGTAGGTATGGTCTCGATCACGCCGCGCTTTAGCAGAAGCACCACGCAGGCGGCCAGCGGCAGGCCCACCACGTTGGTGTAGGAGCCGCTCACCGCTTCCACCAGGGCCGCGCCCGCACCCTGCACCGCGTAGGCCCCGGCCTTGTCGCGGGGCTCGCCAGAGGCCACGTAAGCCTCAATCTCGTTGGCGCTGAGGTTGCGGAAGCGCACCCTGGTCTCCGCCAGGCCCGATTCAGCCTGGCCGCCGTTGCGCAGGCAATAGCCGGTCACCACCCGGTGCTCGCGGCCCGAGAGGAAACGCAGCATCTCCCTGGCCTGGGCGTCGTTCTCCGGTTTGCCCAGGATGCGGCCGTCGGCGGTGACCAGGGTGTCGGCGGCCAACACCGCCGCCCCGGGCTGCATGGCGCTTATGGCGGCGGCCTTCAGCTGGGCCAAGCGCTGCGCCGCCGCTCCCGCGTCCTCGCCGGGCAGGATGGCTTCGTCGATCTGGGCCGGCGCCATGTCGAAATGCAGACCCAAACGGCCCAGCATCTCCAGGCGGCGGGGCGAGGCCGAGGCCAGGACCAGGCGTTTGCCTTCCTTAACACGGTACATGCCTAGGCTCCTCCCGGCAGGCCAAAGACCCGCCGCGAATTGGCCGTGGTGACCGCGGCCACCTGGGCCGGCTCCTGGCTCAATATCTGGGCCAGCCCCTGGCAGGTGTAGGTCAGGTAAGCCGGCTCGTTGGGCTTGCCCCGCTTGGCCTGGGGCGCCAGGAAGGGGCAGTCGGTCTCCAGCATGATGCTGCTCAAGGGGACCGTCCTCGCCACCTCTACCAGTGTAGCGTTTTTGGGATAGGTGATGGGCCCGTCGATGCCCAGGGCAAAGCCCAGGTCCAGAAACTCCTTGGCCAGGGCCGCGTCCCCGGAAAAGCAGTGCACCACCCCGCCCACCCGTCCCGCGTCCTGCTCCTTGACCAAGGCCAGGACCTCTTCATGGGCGTCGCGGTCATGGATCACCAGCGGCAGATTCAGCTTGAGGGCCAGTTCGATCTGGCGGGCGAAGGCCTCGCGCTGCAGGGGCCGGGGAGAACGGTCGCGGAAATAGTCCAACCCGCATTCCCCCCAGGCCACCGCGCCCTGTTGGGCCAGGCTTTCCAACTGGGACCACACGGCCTCGCTGGCCTGGGCCGCGTCGTGGGGATGCAGGCCCACGGTGTAGAACACGTCGTCATGCTTGGTGGCGAAACCGGCGGCCTTTTGCGAGGTGGCGAGATCGATGCCGATGGTCACCACCTGGGCCACTCCTGCCTCACGGGCGCGCTCCAGGGCGGCCTCGGGTTCTTTCAGCAAATCCAAGTGGGCGTGGCTGTCCAGCAATGTGAGATTATGCTCAGGCAAAACAGATCAACTCCGCAAAAAACGCTAGGCTGTAAAAGCGCTCAGTTTTGATATTCGCCCGGGGCGAAAACGCGCTCGCCGCCGAACACCCGGCACAGGCTGGCGGTCCGGGCCAAATCCGGGTCAAGCACGTCCAGTAGAGCCACGTCCAGGCCCGCGCCCCAAGCCGCGGCCAGAAACGGGGCTGCCGCGAAATCGGCCCGGGCTCCGGCGGTGCTGGTGGTCAGGTTGGAGAGCGCCAGCAAGGTGCGCGGGGCCGGGTCGAAAACATGGGGTGCGGCCCTGAGGAACTGGATCACCGCCTTGGCGTGGGCTTCGCCGTCGGCCAAGGCCAGCGGCATGACCATGGGATCCAGAATGAGCCGGGGTCCCATTATGCCCTGGCGGGCGGCTTCTTCCACGATAAGCGCGGCCAGGCCCAGGCGCTCCTCGACGCTCACCGGCACCGTGGCGGTCATGGTGGCGGCCACCACCTCCAAACCGTACATGGCGGCCAGCTCCAGCACCGGCTTAAGGCGCTCCGGCTGGGCGGTGGCCATGTTCAGGATGGGCGGCCGGGAGCAAAAGCTAAGCCCCAAGGAAAGGGTGTCCGCGTCCGGGGCGTCCAGCATGAGCGTAAGCCCGCAGGCCGCCTCGGCGGTCTCCACCGCAAAGCGCCACACCTCGGCCCGGCGGGAGGCGGGCACAAAACCGGGGTTTAAATCCAGCCAGTGAGCTCCGGCCTCTTGGCAGCGGCGGCATAGCGCGGCCAGGCTTTCGGCGTCGCGTTCACTAAGGGCCTTGGCCACGCTGGGCCTTGCGGCGCTTAAGTTGTCGGCGGCTTTTATCATGGCCGTGAGTCTAACCCTATCCCTCGGCGCTGGCAAGCCGCCTGGAGAGTCCTGGCTTGACAGGAAGGAGCGCACCTGGGTTAATTGTGGGTGCATTAACCATTAAAGGACGCAGCATGGATAACCGCCAGGACGCTCTACTTTCTATACGCCGCCGCTTGGAAGAGGAGGAGGAGGCCAGGCTATCGCCTTACGCCTGCCCCAGCGTGCGGGCTATCCGGCGCCGGCCCGATCCGGCGGCCGAAAGCGGTCACCGTCTGGCTTTCGCCCTGGACGCGGACCGGGTGCTGCACTCCCTGGCCTATACCCGCTATATTGACAAGACCCAGGTCTTCAGCCTCATGGACAACGACCACATCACCCACCGGGTGCTGCACGTGCAGCTGGTGAGCAAGATCGGCCGCACCATCGGCCGGCTTTTGGGCTTGAACGAGGACTTGATCGAGGCCATGGCCCTGGCCCACGACATCGGCCACCCGCCCTTTGGCCACGATGGCGAGACCTTCCTAAGCCGCAAATGCGTTGAGCACGGCCTGGGCCCCTACCTGCATAATCTCCAATCGGTGCATTTTTTGGAAAAAGTGGAAAAGGGCGGGCGCGGTCTGAACCTGTCCCTGCAGGTCCTGGATGGAGTGATGTGTCACGACGGCGAGGTGCATACCGCTAGGCTTAAGCCACAGCCCGACAAGACCTTTGAACAGCTCGACCGGGAGCTATCGGCCAAGCAGGCCGAGCCTAGGCTTCCGCTCACGCCCATGACCCTTGAGGGCTGCGTGGTGCGCATCTGCGACACGGTGGCCTATATAGGGCGCGATTTGGAGGACGCCATCGCTGTGGGGCTTATAAGGCGCGAGAATCTGCCGGACAAGGTGCGGGAGGTGCTGGGCGACACCAACGGCACCATCGTTTACCGCCTGGTGGAAGACTTGGTGATGCAGTCTGCCGGCACGCCCTCCGTGGGTTTCAGCGCAGCGGTAGGGCAGGCCTTGGGCGAGCTCAAGCAATACAATCTGGAAAATATTTACCTGGACCCGCGCATCAAGAGCCAGCACGCCAAGATCGAAAAAGCCTTTGACCTGCTGTTCGAGCATTATCTTGAAGATTGTGAAAAGGGACGTGAGGAAAGTCCTATTTTTTGCGAATTTTTAAAAAACTTATCGCCGAAATACAAAAAAAACAACCCTCCGGCGGC
>CAZDRW010000121.1:0-8708 GCA_964507555.1 uncultured Desulfarculaceae bacterium | reverse complement strand
CTTCTTTACCTCTCCAAAGGACCAAGCCCTGATCTTCTCGGGGCTGGCCAGAGAGATCTTGACCGCGTCGAAGCTCAAGGGATCCTTGGGTTTGGCGAAGTAGCTATAAAGGTCTTCCAAGGGACTTCTCCTTTTATTTTAGAACCAGGGGATCGGGGCAAAGGGGCGTTAAGGCCGCCCCACTGCACGACTTCCCCTAGGAGGCCAAGGCCGTTTCTTCCGACTTCTGCTCGATAAGCTCCACATCAAGGCAAAGGGCTTGCAACTCCTTGACCAAGACGTTGAAGCTCTCGGGCAATCCAGCCTCCAAACTGTTCTCGCCCTTGACGATCTTTTCGTACATTCGGGTGCGGCCGGCCACGTCGTCGCTTTTGACCGTAAGGAATTCCTGCAGCGAATACGCCGCGCCATAGGCTTCCATGGCCCACACCTCCATCTCGCCCAGTCGCTGACCGCCGAACTGGGCCTTGCCGCCCAGGGGCTGCTGGGTGACCAAAGAGTAGGGGCCGATGGAGCGGGCGTGAATCTTGTCGTCCACCAAGTGGTGCAGTTTCAGCATATACATCACGCCCACGGTAACCGGACGGTCGAAAAATTCGCCGGTGCGGCCGTCGATAAGCTGGGCCTTGCCATTGACGCTGAGCCCCGCATCTTCCAGCAAATTGCGGATCTCTTCTTCGCTGGCGCCGTCGAACACCGGCGTAGCCACGGGCACGCCGGTTCTGAGCGGCAGCGCTGCCAGGGCCAAGTCCTCCTCTTTGACGCCGCCGAAGCCCTCGTTGAACTCATCAGGGCTATAGATATCGGACAGGAAGCCCCGCAGGTCCTTGGTGCCGCTCTTGGCCGCGGCTTTGGTCTTGGCCTTGTTAATGGCGTCTATCATCTGCCCGATCTTCTGCCCCATGCCCAGGCTGGCCCAACCCAAGTGGGTTTCCAGCACCTGCCCCACGTTCATGCGCGAAGGCACGCCCAGGGGATTGAGCACGATGTCCATGGGGGTTCCGTCCGGGAAATGGGGCATGTCCTCGAGGGGCAAAATGCGGCTAACCACGCCTTTGTTGCCGTGGCGGCCGGCCATCTTGTCACCCACCGAGAGCTTGCGCTTCATGGCCACATAGACCTTGACCATCTTAATGACGCCCGGAGGCAGTTCATCGCCCCTCCGGAGTTTGGCTATCTTGTCCTCAAAGCCCTTCCTAATCATCTCCACCTGCACCATGTAGCCGTCCACCAGGCGCTCCAACTCGGTCTGGTTCTTCTCCGTGGAGCCGGCAAGCTCGAACTCGCGCATCTGGCGCACCGCAATCTTCTGCAAGGCCTCTAGGGTGATGGGGGTCTTCTTGGCGATCACCTGCCTGCCTTTGGCATCCTTGGCTGGCTGGGCCAACTGCTTACCCACTAAAAGGCGCTCGAGCTGATCCATAGCGTTACGCTTGATGATCCGGATCTCGTCCTCTTGGTCCTTGAGCAGGCGGTTCACCTCTTCTTCTTCGATGCTATGGGCGCGTTCGTCTTTCTCGATGCCCTTGCGCGAGAACACCCGGGCGTCGATCACGATGCCTTCCACGCCGGGGGGCACGCGCAGGCTGGTGTCTTTAACGTCACCCGCCTTCTCGCCGAAGATGGCGCGCAGGAGCTTCTCTTCGGGACTGAGCTGGGTTTCGCCCTTGGGCGTGATCTTGCCCACCAGGATATCGCCGGCCTTGATCTCGGCGCCCACGCGCACGATGCCGGATTCGTCCAGGTTCTTCAGGGCCTCTTCGCCCACGTTGGGGATATCCCTGGTTATCTCTTCCTTGCCCAGCTTGGTGTCGCGGGCCACGGTCTCGAATTCTTCGATGTGCAGCGAGGTGTACACATCGTCTTTCACGATGCGCTCGGAGACTAAGATGGAGTCCTCGTAGTTGTAGCCGCCCCAACTCATGAAGGCCACGGTGACGTTGCGGCCCAAGGCCAGTTCGCCGCCGGCCACCGCCGGACCGTCGGCCAGGATCTGGCCCTTAACGACCCGCTGGCCCCGATAGCAGATGGGCTTCTGGCTGGTGCAGGTGTTCTGGTTGGAGCGCTGGAACTTTATCAGCTTGTATATCTTCACCTGGCTGTGGGCCTCGGCGGTAAGCGGCTTGTCGTAGCGCACCACTATGCGGAATGCGTCCACGTCGTTCACCATGCCATCGGCTTCGGCCACCACGCAAACGCCGGAATCGGAGGCCACCACCTTCTCGATGCCGGTGCCCACCAGCGGGGCATCGGTAGTGAGAAGCGGCACCGCCTGGCGCTGCATGTTGGAACCCATCAGGGCGCGGTTGGCGTCGTCGTTCTCCAAAAAGGGCACCAGGGAAGCGGCCACCGAGACCAGCTGATTAGGGCTCACGTCCATGTACTCAATCTCGTCCGGGCTCACCAGCATAACCTCGCCTTCGCGGCGGGCAATGACGATGTCGCGGGTGAACTTGCCCTTATCGCTCAGGGGCGCGTTGGCCTGGGCGATGGCATGGTCGCCCTCCTGCAAGGCGGAAAGGAACTCCACGTCTCCGGTGACCCGGCCATCGCCGGCCTTGCGGTAAGGCGTCTCGATAAAGCCATAGTCGTTGACCCTGGCGTAGGTGCTGAGGCTAACGATCAGGCCGATGTTGGGACCTTCCGGCGTCTCGATGGGGCAGATGCGGCCGTAGTGGGTGTTGTGCACGTCGCGAACCTCAAAGCCCGCGCGCTCCCGGGTTAGACCGCCGGGTCCCAGAGCGGAAAGACGGCGCTTGTGGGTAACTTCGGAAAGAGGATTGGTCTGATCCATGAACTGGGACAACTGACTGGTGCCGAAGAACTCCTTGACCACAGCCGATACCGGCTTGGAGTTTATCAAGTCGTGCGGCATGAGCGCCTCGATTTCCTGCAAGCTCATGCGCTCCTTGATGGCGCGTTCCATGCGCACCAAGCCAATGCGGTATTGGTTCTCCAGGAGCTCGCCCACCGCGCGCACCCGACGGTTGCCCAGGTGGTCGATGTCGTCAACCTGGCCCTCGGTATCCTTCAGGCGGATGAGCTCTTTCACCGCCTCCAGGATGTCCTCGCGGCGCAGGGTGCGCATGTCCTCGGGGATGCCCTCGAAGCCCAGCCGGAAATTAATTTTCAGGCGGCCCACCGCCGAGAGGTCGTAGTGCTCGGCCGAAAAAAACAGGTTATTAAAAAAGGTGCGGGCCACCTCCAGGGTGGGCGGGTTGGACGGCCGCAGCTTGCGGTAGATGTCGACTATGCCGTCGTCCTCGGCCTCGACCTTGTCCAATTCAATGGTGTCGCGGAAACTGGTAGAGGAACGCATGAGGTCGATGTAGAGAACCGGAATCTCTTTGACGCCCGCGGCCCGAAGCTTGATCAGAGCCTCTTCGCTCACCGGCTGGTTGAGAGCGACTATAACCTCGCCGGTATTGGGGTCGGCCAGGTCCTTGGCCGCGAAACGGCCCACCAGATCGTCCTCCCCCATTTCAATGCGCTTGACCTTGAGTTCCTCGAGGCGCTTCAAGGCCCGGCGGTTCATTTTCTTGCCGGTGCGCACCAGGGGCTTGCCCGTTTCGGGATCCTTGAGATCGCGGCTCATCTCGCGTCCCATGAGAATTTCAGGGGCCACCTGGACGAAGATTTTATCGTCTTCCAGCTGGAAGAACTCAGTGGGATACATCATGTCCAAAAGTTCTTGGGCGCTCCAGCCCAAGGCCTTGAGCAGGAGAGTCACCGGGAACTTGCGCCGGCGGTCGATCCGCACATACAAGATGTCTTTGGGGTCGAACTCCAGATCGATCCAAGAGCCGCGCAAAGGGATGATGCGCGCCGAATACAAGAGTTTGCCGCTGGAATGAGTACGGCCCTTGTCGTGATCAAAAAAGATACCCGGCGAACGATGCAGCTGACTCACCACGACGCGCTCGGTGCCGTTGACGATAAACGTGCCGCGGTCGGTCATCAAAGGCAGGGTGCCGAAATAAATCTCCTGCTCCTTGATGTCGCGAATGGACTGGGTATCGGTCTCCTTGTCCACATCGTAGACCACTAGGCGCACGGTCAGCTTCAATGGCGCCTCATAGGTCATACCTCGGGCTAGACACTCCTCGACGTCGTACTTGACCTCGCCAAAGGCATAGCCAACATACTCCAACGAAGAGGTGCCGGAGAAATCCCTAATAGGGAAAACGCTCTTAAATACTCCCTGCAACCCGATATCCTGCCGCTTCTCCGGCGGCACAGTCATCTGCATGAAGCGCTCATAGGATTGCTTCTGCATGTCGATCAGGTTGGGTATTTCGATAATCTTGGCGATCTTGCCGAAGTTTTTGCGAACCTTCTTTTTGGTTACGCTGGCCTGGCTCATGGACTCTCCTTAGGGAAGGGCGGCCTCTCAAGCCTATTTTTTTACCCCGCCTGTGTTGCGTTCAGAGTACGCATCCTGCGGCGGAGATTTACGCCACGGGCACACGGCGGCACTCGACCACTTAACCTTAACGGTAAGCGGCCCAGCTCCGCCGGGGGTCATCATGCATTTTAGGCACCCGCCGCCGGCCCCGGCTGATGCCAAACGGGGCCGGGCGGTGGGGATTGTATATGTATGCAAACGCGGTGTTAATTTACTTAACCGACACCACGCCGCCGGCCTCTTCGAGCTGATTCTTAACGCCCTCGGCCTCTTCCTTGCTAACGGCTTCCTTCACCGCTTTGGGCGCGCCGTCAACCAGTTCCTTGGCCTCCTTGAGGCCCAGGCCAGTAAGGGCCCGCACGACTTTGATCACCTGGATCTTCTTGTCGCCAGCGGACTCAAGAATAACGTCGAACTCGGTCTGCTCTTCCTCGACTTCGGCGGCGCCGCCCGCGCCAGGCATAGCCGCCACGGCCATGGGAGCAGCCGCGCTCACGCCAAAGGTCTCTTCCAGTTCCTTGACCAGCTCGGAAAGCTCGAGCACGCTCATATTCTTGATGAACTCTACAACGTCAGTCTTGGTAACGTCTGCCATTTAAAATCATCCTTTCCGGGGCCCAGGCGCTTGGTGTGCTTGAACACGCCGGGCCATGTATCGTTGACTAGGGGATGGGAGCCTAGGCTGCCTCCGCCTTCTGCTCCTCGATCTGTTTCAGCGCGGTAACCAGCCCGCGCGGCACCGCCGCCAGCACGCTGACGAAGTTGCGGGCCACGCCGTTCATCACGCCCAGAAGCTGTGCCAGGAGCACCTCGCGGCTGGGCAGCTTGGCCAGGGCGGTAACTTCGGCGGTGCTAATGATTTTGCCGTCCAGGACGCCCTCTTTGATTTCCAACTTGGGGTTGTCCTTGGCAAAGTTCACCAGCACCTTGGCCAGTTCCACCGGGTCGTCAAAGCTGAAGCCCAGCCCATTGGGTCCGGTCAGGTCCTGGGTCAGCGATTCCGCCTCGGTGCCTTGGCTGGCGAGCTTAAGCAAAGTGTTCTTGACCACCAAATAATCCAGGCCCGCGTCCTTGAGCTTCTGACGCAGATCGGTCATTTGCTCGACTTTAAGCCCGGAAAAGTCGGTCAGGATCACCGCGTTAGCGCGTGCCAGGCGATCGGAAACCTCGCTGACCACCGCTTGTTTTTCGCTGCGATTCACCTTCCGCCACCTCCTTTGTTGCTTGCGCCCTTCTTTATTGGCATCAAAGACACCAGAAGGAGGCGGGCTTGACCCCTGTCAACGCCACACCTGCTCTTCCCCGCTCTCGGCTGGCGATCCTTTTCCAAGGTTCTTTAAGGCCGCTTTGGCCACCTGCTGTCTCTGACTCGAGGCGCAGATCCGGTAGCTATCTTTTATTAACGGACGGCCCGCCTGGCAATCGTAACCGGGCGCGCCGCAGTAAAACCTGTTTTTGCCTGGCCAGCGCACGCGATCGGCGCTTATTCCAGGACTTTTCTAATTCCTGCCTCCACCCATTGTCCCTTGACCCTCCCGCCCACGCGGCTTTGGTCAACTGCCCTCGGCTAGAATGGCCCATACAGGCGCCAAGCGGGCGGAAGCAGCCCGTACTACTTGGACAGGGCCTTGATCTCCACGGGATCCAGCTTCAAACCGGGGCCCATGGTGGTGGCAATGCTGATGCCCTTGATGTAGGTGCCCTTGGCCGAGGCCGGCTTCAAGCGCAACAGGGTCTCCAGCAAACTGTTCATGTTCTCCAGGATCTTTTCCGGCCCGAAGCTTTTCTTGCCGATGGGCGCATGCACCACGCCGCCCTTGTCCACGCGGAATTCGATCTTGCCGCCTTTGATCTCCTTGACCGCCTTGGCCAAGTCAAAAGTCACGGTGCCGCTTTTGGTGTTGGGCATCAATCCGCGGGGGCCCAAAATGCGGCCCAGCTTGCCCACCACCGCCATCATGTCCGGCGTGGCGATGGCGCGGTCGAAATCGGTCCAGCCGCCCTGAATCTTTTCCGCCAGATCGTCGGCCCCGACAAAGTCGGCCCCGGCGTCCGAGGCTTCTTTTTCCTTTTCGCCTTTGGCGAACACCGCCACGCGCACCGTTTTGCCGGTGCCGTGGGGCAGGGCCACGGTGCCGCGCACCATCTGGTCGGCATGGCGCGGGTCCACGCCTAAACGAACCGCCACATCCACGGTCTCGTCGAAGTTGGCGAAACCGGCGGCCACCGCCAGAGCCACGCCTTCTTCAAAGGTGTAGCGTTTCTGCCGGTCAAGTTTTTCGGTCGCAGTGTTGTATTTCTTGCCACGCTTGGCCATCTTGTCCTCCGTGCTCTTAGCGGAGCCCGTGTGCTATTGGCCCGGCCAGGCCTCCACGGGGTTTAGCGCCCACCCTGGCTTCAGGGGAGGCAAAATATTTTATTATACCTGATAACAGCTTATTAAGCCACCTCAACGCCCATGGAGCGGGCGGTGCCCATGATGGTCTTGACCGCCGAATCCAGGTCCTTGGTGTTGAGATCGGTCATCTTGGTCTGGGCGATCTCCTTGACCTGCTTCATGGTCAGCCGGCCCACTTTGGTTTTGTTGGGCTCGCCGCTTCCCTTGTCCAAACCGGCGGCCTTGCGGATCAGCACCGCAGCCGGAGGGGTCTTGGTGATAAAGGAAAAGCTGCGGTCGGCATAGACCGTTATCACCACCGGAATGATGGTGTCGCCCTCGCTTTGAGTGCGGGCGTTAAAGGCCTTGCAGAACTCCATGATGTTGGCGCCGTGGGGGCTTAAAGCCGGGCCCACCGGGGGGCTGGGGTTGGCTTTGCCAGCGGGAATCTGCAGCTTGATGTTGGCTACGATTTTCTTGGCCATGTTGACTCCAAATTTAAATCACGCGTCCCCGCCCGCTTAAAGGCCCGGCCATCTGCGTACTTGCGTCCGGTTCGAAGCCTTCGGGGCTGAAACGGTTAAACTCCGCTGACTTGGACGAACTCCAGTTCCACGGGTGTGGCCCGGCCGAAGATGCTGATAAGCACCCGGAGCTTGCCCTTGTCTGGGTAAACTTCCTCCACCGTGCCGTTGAAATTGCTGAAAGGCCCATCGATGACCCGCACCTCGTCGCCCTCTGAAAAGCTGTACTTGGGGCGCGGGGCTTTGGCTCCTTCGGCCATCTGTTCCAGGATACGCTGGGCTTCCTCTTCGGTGATGGGCGTGGGCTTGGTCTCGGTACCGCCCACGAAACCGGTCACCTTGGCGGTGGACTTGACCAGATACCAGCTCTGGTCGTTCATCTCCATCTCGACCAAGATGTAGCCAGGGTAGAATTTGCGAGCGCTCTCCCGGCGCTGGCCCTTGACCATCTCCACAACCTTTTCCATGGGCACCAGGATGCGGCCGAAATAGTCCTGCATCCCGTGGCTATTGATGCGCTCGGCCAAGGCTTCCTTGACCTTGTTCTCAAAGCCGGAGTAGGTGTGAACTATGTACCAGTTTTTGGCCAAAGGGTTCCTTCCCCCCGCTTCATTCAAGACGAATAATCTAAAGCTTAGCCCACCACAAAGCGAACCAGACGGGCTAGCACTATATCCACCAGTCCTAGAAAGACCGATACTATGCCGACCAGAACCAACACCACGCCGGTGGATTGAACGGTCTGCCGCTTATTGGGCCAGGCCACCTTTTTCAGCTCGGTCTTAACTTCCCTTAGGAACTGCACCGAGGATTCCCACCACGAGGCGGGTCCATTGCCCGTAGCCTGGGCCACCGCAGCGCGCCCTTTGCTTTTTACGGCTGGCTTGTTGGTCTTGGCGGTCTTTTTCTGGACCATTATTTTCGCCTTGGCCGGCGCCCCAGAGGCAAAGCCGCGCCACCCCGTCAGAGGGAGCGGGCGCCAGTTTAATTATGTGGCAGGCCTGGAGGGAATCGAACCCCCAGCCTTCGGATTTGGAGTCCGACGCTCTAGCCTAGTTGAGCTACAGGCCTACGGTTAATTCCCCTTATTTGCCCTCTTTGTGCAGGGTGTGCATGCGACAGGCATTGCAAAACTTCTTGAACTCCAGTTTGTCTGGAGTGCGCCTTTTGTTTTTCGTGGTTGTGTAGTTCTTGCGTTTGCAAGCCTGGCACACCAACTGCACGATGTCTCTGGCCATTTGAAGCTGTTCCTATCCAATGATACCCCAGAGGCCTGCGATTGGCCTTGGCCATTTCGCGCTGGCCGGCCCGGCTTAATCGCCGAAGCGGCCATCCCCGGAGCTTGTATTACTCAATAATTTCCGCCACGACGCCGGCGCCCACGGTGCGGCCGCCTTCGCGG
>CAZDRW010000120.1:0-8717 GCA_964507555.1 uncultured Desulfarculaceae bacterium | reverse complement strand
ACAGCCTCAACGTCCCGCCGGGGGCCATGACCGCCGACGACACCGTGTCCATCGACCGCTTCGGTGCGTCGGCTCCGGGCGGCAAGGTGCTTTCCGAGTACGGCCTGAACAAGGATAACCTGGTGGCCAGGGCCTTGGCCCTATTGGAGGGTTGACGCCCCGTCTTAGGAGGTGCGGATGCAAATAGGCATGATCGGCCTGGGGCGCATGGGCCTGGGCATGGCCCGCCGCCTGCTGCGGACGGGCCACCAAGTGGTTGCCTATAACCGCACCTTTGTCAAAACCCAGGAACTGGCCGCAGACGGCGCGGTGCCCGCCCAAACCTTGACCGAGCTTGCCGACAAGCTTACAGCGCCGCGGGCCGTGTGGATCATGCTTCCTGCGGGAGCGGTGCAACAGACCTTGGCTGAAGTGGCCGGGCTTTTAAATACGGGCGATATAGTCATCGATGGCGGCAACAGCCCCTACTTGGAGGATGCGCCCCGCGCCGCCAGCCTGGCCGAAAAGGGCATCCTCTATCTTGACGTGGGTGTTAGCGGGGGCGTTTGGGGGCTGGCAGAAGGCTTTTGCCTCATGGCCGGAGGGCCCCGCGAGGCCTTCGACCAAGTAGAACCCGCCTTGGCGAGCCTGGCTCCGCCTGAAGGCTATTTATATTGCGGTCCCTCCGGGGCCGGGCATTTTATCAAGATGATTCATAACGGCATCGAGTATGCCATGATGCAGGCCTACGCCGAAGGTTTCGCCCTCCTGGAATCCAGCCCCTTTGACCAGCATTTGGATTATCAAAAGCTGTCTCACCTCTTGAACCAGGGCAGCGTGATACGCTCCTGGCTTTTGGAATTAATGGAAAAGGCCTTTAGCGACGATCCCCGCTTGCAGGGGCTGCAAGCCTATGTGGAGGATTCAGGCGAGGGGCGCTGGGCAGTGGAGCAGGCGGTACGCAGCGCCACCCCTGCTCCAGTGATCGCCATGGCCCTCATGGAGCGTTTCCGGTCCCGCCAGGACAGTTCATTCGCCGACCGGGTACTGGCAGCCCTGCGCCACGAGTTCGGCGGCCATGCGGTGCGAAAGGCCGAGAATTCATGAGCGATCATGGGGACCATAATTCCTACTCTGCCGGCCCCGCCGGCGAGACTGCGGTGGTGATGGGCGCACCCTTGAACAATGGGGACAGCGCTCCGGCTTCCTGCCTGCTCGATGGACCCCTGGAGCCGTGCACCATCGTTATCTTCGGCGCTTCCGGCGATCTGGCCGCCCGCAAGCTGATCCCGGCCTTGTATAACCTCTTTATCAACAAAGGATTGCCGGAGGCTTTTCGTGTTGTCGGCGCGGCCCGAACCGAGATGAGCGAGGAGGCTTTTCGCGATAAGATGCGGGAGGCGTTGGGCCGGCACGAAGGGCTGGACCTAAGCCAGTGGCCGCAGTTTTCGCGATGTCTCCACTATCAAAATGTGGACTATGATGATTTGGATTCCTATCGCCTGCTAGGTAAACGCTTGGATGAACTATCCCAAGCGGCGGGCACAGGGGCCAACCGGGTGTTTAACCTGGCCATCCCGCCCAAGCTTTACGCCACAGTGGCCACCCGTTTGGGACAGGCCGGCCTGGCCGCCGAAGACCGGGGCTGGGCTCGGCTGGTGGTGGAGAAGCCTTTTGGCCACGACCTGGCCAGCGCCAAGGAATTGGACCAAGCGATCGCCGCTTCCTTTGCCGAGCACCAGGTGTTCCGCATAGATCATTATTTGGCCAAGGAGACGGTGCAGAACGTCCTGCTGTTCCGTTTCGCCAATGCCATCTTCGAGCCGCTGTGGAATCGCAACTTTGTTGACCATGTGGTCATCATGGCGACCGAGACTTTGGGCGTGGAGCACCGGGCCGGCTATTATGAAAAGGCCGGCGTGCTGCGCGACATGTTCCAGAACCACATGATGCAGCTGTTGTCGCTGATAGCCATGGAACCTCCCAGCCGCTATGGCGCCGACCGGGTGCGCGATGAAAAGACCAAGGTGTTCCGTTCCCTGCGCCCCTTTCCGGTGCAGGCGATTTACGACCACTTGGTTTTGGGCCAGTACGGCGCTGGAGAGATCAAGGGCATGGCGGTGCCGGGCTACCGCGATGAGCCCAAGGTGGCGGATGATTCGCTAACGCCGACCTTCGCCCTTATGCGCTGCTTTGTGGACAACTGGCGCTGGCAGGGAGTGCCGTTCTATCTGGTTTCGGGCAAACGGCTTCAATCCAAGCGCACCCGCATGGTGATTCAATTCAAGGAAGTTCCTCATTCGCTTTTCCGAGAAACCCTGGGCGAGCATATTTCAGCCAACCGGCTCATCCTGGGCGTGCACCCCGAAGAAGATATTACTCTCACCTTTCAGACCAAAAATCCCGGAGCCAAGCTTTGCCTGCGCTCGGTGAAGATGCTCTTTGATTATCAGCAAGGTCAAAACGGCGTTTTACTGGACGCATACGAAAAGGCCCTGTTGGATTGCATGCTGGGCGACCACATGCTTTTCTGGCGCCAGGACGGCGTAGAGCTGACCTGGGCCTATCTCGATCCCGTGCTGCAGCGCTGCGAATCCTGCGATCAGCGGGCAGGGCGCTTGCATGAGTATCCCTCGGGATCTTGGGGACCTGAAGGGGCCAAGCTGCTTTTGCCGGCTTGGCCGGAGATAGCTCTATGACCAGGGTACAAGTGCTGGCAAGCGCTCAAGAACTGGCAAGGGCCGCTTCTTGGTATATTCAACACCGGCTTTTAGAGGCCGCGCGCAGCCGCGGACGGGTGCTGTTGGCTCTTTCCGGCGGTTCCACGCCTTTGCCGGTTTATGAGCGGTTGGCCAAGTTGGCGTTGCCGTGGGACCGCTTGCATCTTTTCTGGGGAGACGAGCGCTGCGTGCCGCCGGATGATGAGCGCAGCAATTTCGGCAACGCCCACCGTACGCTCTTGAGCCATGTCCCCATACCGGAAGCCAACCTGCACCGCATTCAGGGCGAACTGGAGCCTAAAGAGGCGGCCCAATCTTATGAGAATGATTTGCGGAAGTTTTTTGGCTCTGAACCGCCCAGCATGGACTTGGTTCTCTTGGGCATGGGAGCGGATGGGCACACGGCGTCTCTCTTTCCCGGAGGGCCGGAGTTGGAGGAAAGCCGAAGCTGGGCAGTAAACAGCGAGCCCCCGGCCGGGACCGAGCCTGCACTGCCAAGGGTGACTCTCACGCTTCCCGCTATCAACGCAGCGCGAGCGGTGCTGTTTCTGGTGGCTGGATTGGACAAACGGCCCGCGGTATCACGAATCTTGAAGGTTATCGGCTCTGGGCGGGAAACGCCTGCCGGGCGAATAATGCCAAAAGGCGAATTGGCCTGGTTCCTGGACCGCGAAGCAGCGCCGGGTCAGGGATAGTCCCAATCATCCCCTGCTTACATTGGTTGATTTCCCGGGTGCGGCGTGCTCAAATGCCATTATGTGCGGACGGTTCAGCAGAACACACGGCGAGGAAGCCCTCCGGCAACGTTTTGGTTACGAGGCCGAAGGGGTGGAATTGGAGCCGCGCTTTAACTTGGCGCCGGGCCAGGATGCCGGTGTGGCGATTTGGGACCAAGGCATCCGCTTGCGGGTCATGCGCTGGGGCCTGGTTCCCTCCTGGTTAAAGGATTCCAAAGGCGGGTTCAAGGCCATCAACGCCCGCGCGGAAACCTTGGCGCAGAAGCCAATGTTCAAGGGGCTTTTAGGAAGTAAGCGCTGTCTGGTTTTGGCGGACGGCTTCTATGAGTGGCGCAATACGTCCTCGGGCAAGCAGCCCATTCGCTATGTGCTGAAAGACCGAGCGCCCTTTGCCTTCGCCGGCTTGTGGGATCGTTGGCGTGACGCCGAGGGCCATGAGCTAAACACGTTCACCATTGTCACCACCCGGGCAAACGAGTTGATCGAGCCGGTGCATGACCGCATGCCGGTTATGCTGAATCCGGAGCACGAGCAGGCTTGGCTGGATACAAACCTCAAGGACCCGGAAGAGTTGCGCGGCCTGTTAGGACCTTTGCCAGCCGAGCTGATGGAGGGCTACCAGGTGTCGCCTGCTTGCAACTCGCCCGCTCACGAGGGGCCGGAATGCATCGAACCCGCTCCCCAGGAGAGCGAGTTGTTTTCATGATCAATTACAACGGCGCCCAGGCAATCACCTGAACAGCGGAAGGGAGCCAGGAACTATGAGTCAGATAGCGGGGAGCACGGTGCTCATCACCGGGGGAGGCATGGGCATCGGCCGGCTCATGGCGCTAAAAACCGCCGCCTTGGGCGCGCGCGTTGTCATATGGGACATCAACCCGGACAATTTGGCCCGGGTGAGAGATGAGCTTGACCGCGCGGGGCGCGAAAGTTTCGGCTACCAAGTTGACGTCTCCGACCGGGAGGCTGTTTACGAGGCCGCCCGGCGCACCTTAGCCGAAGCCGGTCCAGTGCACATTCTCATAAACAACGCCGGCATAGTGTCGGGCAAGCCCTTCATCGAGTGCAGCGACGATCAGATAGAGCGCACCATGAAGGTTAACACCATGGCGCTCTTTTGGGTGACCAAGGCCTTTCTGCCCCAGATGATGCAAAGCAACAGGGGGCATTTGATCACCATCTCGTCGGCCGGCGGCATATTGGGCACCCCGGGCCTGGCCGACTACAGCGCCTCCAAGTTCGCGGCCTTTGGCTTTGACGAGGCCCTGCGCGGCGAATTCAAGAAGCGGGGACTTTCGATCAAGACCACGGTGGTCTGCCCCTTCTTTATCGACACCGGCATGTTCGCAGGCGTTAAAACCAAATACCCTTTGCTGCTCCCCATCCTGCGCGAAGGGTATGTGGCCGACCGCATAATCGGCGCGATCGAGCGCAACCGGGCGCGGATTTGGATGCCCCCCATCGTCTACACGGTGCCGCTTTTGCGGGCGCTACCGGTGCCGCTGATGGATTGGATAGCCAAGTTCTTGGGCGTGACCGAGTCCATGGACGAATTCAAGGGACGGACGGGAAACGGAGGCCGGGAATGAGCGGTAGAGAATTCACCGAGGCGCTCAGTCCGGCCACCAGGCAAACCATCGGCCGCTCGCCCCTGGATACCGTGGAGGATCTCCAGCGCGCCGTTGTCCAGGCCCGGCAGGCCCAGCCCGCTTGGGCCGCGCTGAAGCCGCGGCAGCGGGCTCGCTATCTGAAAGGCGTGCGCGACTATATCGTGGCCAAGGCCGATGAACTGGCTGCGATCATCAGCCAGGACAACGGCAAGACCCGCATAGACGCCCTTTCCACCGAGGTGCTGCCGGCGGCCATGGCCATCAGCTATTACATGAAGATGGCGCCATGTTTTTTAAGGCCCAAGCGCCTCATGCCGGGGAATATCCTGTTGGCCAACAAATTGGCCTGCATTCATCGGGTGCCTTTCGGCGTGATCGGGATCATCTCGCCCTGGAACTATCCCTTTGGCATTCCTTTTTCCGAGGTGGTCATGGGGCTTTTGGCCGGCAACGCGGTGATCGTAAAGACCGCCAGCGAGACCCAAATGGTGGGCCGGCGCTTGGAGGAGGCCTTTGTGGCGGCGGGCCTGCCCCATGGCGTGTTCAGCTATGTCAATCTGCCCGGCCGGGTAGCGGGCGAGGCTTTCCTGCGCGGCGGAGTGGACAAGCTGTTCTTCACCGGCTCGGTGCCGGTGGGCAAAAAGCTGATGGCCCTGGCAGCCGAGAGTCTCACGCCTGTGTCGCTGGAACTGGGCGGCAACGACGCCATGCTGGTCTGCCCGGATGCCGACGTAGAGCGGGCCGCGGCCGGAGCGGTGTGGGCCGGGCTCTCCAACTGCGGTCAATCCTGCGGCGGGGTGGAGCGGGTGTATGTGCACCGCGCCATCTATGATCATTTCGTGAAATTGCTCAAGACACGGGTGGAAGCGCTGCGCATTGGCGTGGATTTGGATCACAACGTCGATCTGGGCGCCATGACCACCCAGCGCCAGATGGAGGTCGTGCGCCGCCATCTGGACGATGCCCTGGCCAAGGGCGCCGTGATCTACGCCCGGGCCCTGCCGCCGGAAGGCGCGGCCGGAAATTTCATGCCCGCCACCGTGCTGACGGAAGTCACCCACCAGATGGATGTCATGCGCGAGGAAACCTTCGGCCCGGTGTTGGGTGTGATGAAGGTGGCCAACATGGATGAGGCGGTGACCCTGGCCAACGACTCCCAATTGGGCCTTACCGGATCGGTGTGGTCCAAGAGTCACGGCGACGCCCGGCGCTTGGCCCGGCGCGTCAAGGCCGGCGCCATCACCATCAACGACCACCTCATGAGCCACGGTCTGGCGGAAACTCCCTGGGGTGGTTTCAAGGAGTCCGGCATCGGCCGCACCCACGGCAAGCTGGGTTTCGACGAGATGACCGAGCCCCAAGTCATCGTCGACGACATCATGCCGGGCTTGCGCAAGAACATGTGGTGGCATCCGCATGGGCCGGCGGTCTACGCCGGTCTAAAGGGGATCATTGATTTCTTGTACGGCAAGGGCTTGGCCGCGCGCGTTCAGGGGGCCAAGCACCTGCTCAAGCTGTTCCCCCGCAGCTTCAAACCATAAAACGATAACCCCTTGAGCCGTTGGCTCAAGGGGTTGCTCCTCCTGTTTTCGGACCGCCTAAGCGGTGCGCAAACAATGTCTTTTATTATTTGGCCATCGGATTGGTGGGGCGCTTAGGGTCGGCTTCAACCTTTTTCAATATTTGACCCACCTTGTCTTGGGGCAACCATTTGATCCGGCCAGTGCCAACGTCATAGATCGCCCCCACCACCTTGACCTTGCCCGCCTTGGCCATATTCAGCACTGCTGGGCTGCGGAAAAAAAGGTCCTCGATGCCTTGCCATACGTTTTCTTCTATGGCTGCCGGCACCACAGTGGCGCCCTTAAGTTGTGGATGGTTTTTCATGGCCCGCTTAACCGCTGGCACAATGGGCGCCACCAAGGGCGGTATGTTGCGCTCTAAAGCATGGCCGTGACCCTGCACCGCGTCGGTAACCGCGATCACCGCGCCGCATTGGGTGTGGCCCAACACCACCAAGAGCGGCGTGTTAACATGGGCCAAGCCGTATTCGATTGAGCCGGCCTCGTCGGTTTGGACAACATTGCCCGCCACCCGTATGACGAAAAGATCCATAACCCCGGCGTCAAACACGATTTCCAACGGGACCCGTGAATCCGAGCAGCTTATGATGGTGGCATAGGCATGATCTCCTTGGCTTTTCTTGCCAGCTTGGGCAAGACGAGCCGCGTCCTGATGGGGTCGGGTGGATTTGCCAGCCACAAAACGGGCATTACCTTGCTTTAGCATTTCCAAGGCCTGATCAGGGCTGGGCTGGGCTTTACCGCTTTGCGCGGCCATGGCGCATAAAGCCCCTCCCAGCAATAAAAAGACGGCAATAATCATTACTAATAATTTTTTTTGCATTTACTAACCTCCAAGTGTGGTGTCCCCACACGGTAAAAAAAAAGAATCAAAGCTTGGTAAAACAACCGGGATGGATAGCTTTCGTATCATCGGGAAAATAAGGAAGCTGTACTTCGCCCAGCTAAGTGCGCTGGGGGGCTTCTTTTAATGATAGCTCAAAATCGGTTGATGTAATCATATAGTTTGAAAAGATCGATAACTTTTAGATTGGGCCGAATTGCGGTTACACGGCGCAGCCTTGGCTTTGGCAAGCGGCATCTGCCAGGTTGGTTTGCATGCGGGCAAGATCATCGGAGGAATAGGGTTCACCTTGACCCAGGGCGTTCCGTTGCCAGGCATTGGCCGGGTTCAAGGCTTGCAAAGTCCAGGTTTGGCATCCCTCCACCGCCCGAGCCATGGCGGCCAATTCCTGGTTCCCGTGCCACCCCGGCCAGATGGTGGAGCGTATTTCGTGGCTGATGCCGCTAGAGCGCAAATAGTCCAAGGTGGCCGCCACCCGGTCCACTTCCACCGCTCTGCCGGCGGCGCGGGCGTAAGCCATGGAGTCCAGGGGTGCCTTGAGATCCATGGCCACCATGTCCACCAGGCCGGCCTGGCACAGTTCGCGCACCACCCGCGGCCGGGATCCGTTGGTGTCCAGCTTCACCTTGAAGCCGGTGGAGCGGATGGCCTCTAGCAGATCAGCCAAGCCGGGGTGCAGGGTGGGTTCCCCGCCGGAAACCACCACGCCGTCGATCCAACCCACGAAAGGTTTGAGCCGGGTCAGGATGTCCTGCAAATCCAGGGTCAGGTAGGATTCGGGATCGCTTACCAAGGTGTAGTTGTGGCAATAGGGACAGGCGAAGTTGCATCCCGGCAGAAAAAGCACCGTCGAGATATAACCCCGCCAATCCAGGAAGCTGGTCTCTATGAAGCCCTTGATGGGCGGCAGGCCGGCTCTGGCGCGGACGTTGATTCCCAAGGCCGTTTCATTCGCCAGAGGCGAATCAGGCATTGGCGAACTGCTTTAGGTAGGATTTGATTTTGATGGCGCCGCTGATGTGGCTGCTGTCGTCCAGCACCAAGATGGGCAACTCGCGCTCGGCAACTTCCACCAGCTCATGCCAAGCCAAATGAGCCAAGGCCTCCGGGTTTTCCGGTCCTAAACGGTCCTCCGCGATGCCCAAAGCCACCAAATCGAATTTGTCGGTGATGTAATGGCATTTATCGCAGCCAACCTTGGTGAATAGAGTCATGACCAGCCTCCCTCATGTTTGAGCTTGGTT
>CAZDRW010000119.1:0-8725 GCA_964507555.1 uncultured Desulfarculaceae bacterium | reverse complement strand
TTCAAAGACAAAGTCTGGGCGCGCACCACCCGCGACACGCCCGGCCAACGGAACAGCGCTATCATCAGCACAATGGTCCATATGTTCAACTGCCCAAACAGCGCCGCCAAAAGAAGCACCACCAAAAGGGTGGGCATCACCATAATCATGTCCGCCGCGCGCATGAGCAGGGTGTCGGTCACGCCTCCCATGTATCCCGCGGTCATGCCAAAGGCCGTGCCCAGCACCACAGACATAAAGGCCGCGGTCACGCCCACCATGAAGGCAACCCGGGCACCGGCCAATAGTTGGGCGAAGATGTCGCGGCCCATGAAGTCCGTGCCCAGCCAATGCCGGACCGACGGGCCGGTGGAGGCCATGATCTTGGGGTCCACGCCGGTCATGGGATTGTACATGGGATCGATTAGGGGCGGGATATAGGAGCACACCGCCATCAGGCCGAACATGATCAAAAGGGTGAGCCCAATCCGGCCCAGGGGGTTGGAATGGAAAACCCGCCAATCTTCAGCTAAGCGCTCTTTCCACAAGGAACGCTTGGCCTGCTTAAGTGCAATTACCGCTTGCTGACTCATTATTCGCGTTAACCTTTAGTACCTGATCCTGGGATCCAAATAAGCATACAAGACGTCCACGACCACGTTGGCGAACAAGACAACCGTCGCTATCAAAAGGAAGCAGGCCTGCGCCAAGGGATAGTCGTTGTGGCTCACCGCAAACACCAATTCCCGCCCAATGCCCGGCCAGGAAAACACGGTTTCGGTAAGCGCGCCGCCGTTGATGGAAAAGGCCAGGGAAAGGCCCACGCTGGTGACCACCGGCAGCATGGCATTGGGGGCTGCATGGTGGTTGCGGATGTCCCTTTCCGTGAGCCCCTTGGCCCGGGCGGTTATAATATAATCCTCTTTCAGGGTGTCCAACATTGAGCTGCGCATCACCAACAAATAAGAGCCGAAATGGATAAGGAACAACGTCGTCAATGGCAGGACCATGTGATAGCCAATATCCAATGCCTGATCCCACCAAGTAATATCCAGTCCAAGAATGGATTCCTCCGATGTTGACATCATGCCGCCAAGGGGAAACCAATTAAGTTGATAGCTAAAAATCCACATCATAATTAGCGCCAGCCAAGGCAAGAAGAGGGTATGCGTCACCAAGGAGGCAATTGTTAACGCCAGGTCTTTTGGCTTGCCTTTGGACCAGGCGGCTATCTTGCCCCAAGAGATGCCCACCATGGCGGATAACAGCACCGCCGTCGTGAAAAGCAGCACCGTATTAGGCAGCTTTTCCCGTATGATATTAGCCACCGGATCACCATAGTGAAACGATTTGCCAAAGCGCCCCATTGCAAAGTTTTTCAGGTAAATAGTGTATTGAGTTAGGATAGGCTTATCCAGCCCAAACTCTTTAATGAGGAGCGCTGCATCTTCCACCGACATCTCGGGGTCCACCATACGTTCCACCGGGTCACCCGGCGCCAGCCTGAAAAGCACGAACAGCACGGTGAGGATCAAAAAAAGAACCACCACTACTTGGGCCAGACGCTTGATGATGAACTTAAGCATTTGTTAAGCCCGACTCCCCTGCTAATGGGCCAAATTTACTTGGGCCGAATCTCGCACAAGGACCAAATATTGCCCACGCCGCCCAGAGCCGGCACCCAACCCGTGAAGCGGTCGGCCCGCACACCCTCAATTACAATGGGATTGTAGAGCGGGATATAGGGCACGTCGGACATTAGGATCTCCTGCATCTTGAAGATGAGTTTTTGCCGCTTTTTTTGGTCTAAAGCATCATCAGAAGCCGTGGCTAGCTTATCAAACTCAGGGTTCTCATAGCCAGACATGTTCCAGCCCTTGGGCTTGTTTTGGCTGGAGTGAAAAAAGGCCCGCAAATAGCCCGGGTCCAGGGAGAGCTTGCCATAGCCCAGCACAAAGCAATCGAAGTCGTGCTGGGACTTAACGGTTTGGATAAGGGCGCCGAAAGACATGGGCCTGGCAACAACCGGGATGCCCACCTCACGCAGCCACTCCTGGATCATCTGCCCGCTCATGGCCCGGTGGGGATCATAGTCCGCCGGCGGGGTAAGGATGACAATCTCACGCATCACCGAACCATTCGGCATCTTGATCCCCTTAGCCTTTTGCACCTTGCCTTGCCCGTCCACCGGCGGCACTTCCCAGGTGTAGCCGGCCTTGCTTAATATTTCATAGGCACGCTTGATGCGCTGGGCTCGATCCAGGCCATAGCCATGCTTGGGCACATTGGGATTATAGTAGGTCTCGTTTCCCGGGGGGATCATGGAGTGCAGGATCTCGCCATAACCCTGTAGGATGCGCTTGATAATGAATTCCTTGGAGATCAAGGTGGCTACCGCCCGGCGGAAAGCCACATCGCTCATGGGCGCCCTCCGCAGGTTGAACCCAAAATAGTAAAGGCCGCTTTTTTTGCTGGTGAATAGTTTAATGGCAGGATCAGTTTCGATTTCCTTCAAATAGCCGGCCTGGATGTCGTTCCAGTAAAAGTCTATGTCGCCCTTGCGCAAGGCCAGTATGGCGGCATCGGCGGTGCCGTAGATTTTAAAGATTATGCCCTTGATATGGGGCCCCAATTTATGGCCCGCAATGGTTTGGTTGAGGCCGAAGAAATGGGGGTTGCGTTTCATGTAGATAAAAACGCCTTTATTCCATTTGGCCACCGTGAAAGGCCCGGTCACGGCTGGCTCCTTGAAATCATGTTGCAGCAATTGCTGCAAGGCCTCCTGAGAGCCTTCCAAGGATTTGACCAAAGGAGCCCACTGCTTTTTTTGGACAATGGGAGTGGTCAGGGTGCGGGTGAGAAAGATCGCCTTGGGGCTTTTAAGGACGAAACGCACCGTGTGCTTGTCAACCGCCTCTACTTTTTCGATGAACTTCCACTTGGAATACTGACGGGGCATTTGATAGAGATAAATCAAATGGCCGGTAAATACGACGTCTTCCGCAGTAAATTCGCTGCCATCCGACCATTTGGCTGGGCGCAGCTTGACTATGCAGGTAAGCGTTTTAGGGTCGAAATTGGGTTCCTCGGCTGCCAGCCAAGGAACCAACTCCATGCTTTTGGGCTCCCTGAAGTACAGCGGCTGGTACATGAGGCTTAATACACGATTGGACCAAGCATCGGAAGCCAGCCATAGGTTAAGGCTTTTGGGCTCCTCTAACACACCAACCCTTAATATGTCACTGCTAGCGGCCTGTATTGGGGCGACCCAACAAGCGGAGATGACCAAGGCCAAAAGAATTGAGCCAACCAGGAGGCTGAGAAGCTGGCAACGGGACTTCTTGGTGTTTGCCACTTAAATCTCCCCTATAAATTTAGATAATTTTGGCGAGGCCTTAAATCCAGGGTTCTAGCTGTCTATTAGCATAATTTTATAAAATAGCATAAACGTATACGATCGGGTCAGGACTTCTGAATCTTATAATAATGATTATTATCTGTAAAATAAAGCTAAATAAAGGCGGGAATAATCAGACGGGAATTGTTTGCAGAGCAAACTCCAATATTTTTAGAGCAATATCCTGGCCTGTAGCATCTTCCAACCCTCTGAAGCCGGGTGTGAAATTCACCTCTCCCAAACACCAGTTACCTGTGGAATCCTGCATGAGGTCTACACCCGCAATATCCAAGCCCACCGCTTGCCTTGCCTGTTTGGCCAAACTCAGCATTTCGCCCTCAGCGGCTATCGCGCGGCCCACACCTCCCAAATGAACGTTGGCCCTGAATTCTCCCGGCGCAGGCTCGATCTCCATGGCCCATGCAGAATCTTCACCCAACATAACAATCCGGATGTCGCGGCGGCCTTGAGGCGCCCAAAAGCGCTGCACCAGCACGCCCTGGCGCTGTTGCATGACTTGGCTTAGCCGCTCGCCTCCCACAAGTGGATCCTTGCTGCCATTTTCAACCAGAAAAACACCGGAGCCCTGGCGGCTGCTCACCAGCTTCACCACCACCGGCGGTCCCTGCAGGCGCCTAAGGGCATCAGCATAGCCTGTCAGCGAGTTAACCATGTAGGTATCCAGGACCGGAAGGCCAGCCGCGGATAGCACCTGCAGGGTTAGAAACTTGCTCCGGCATATTGCAATGGCCTTTGATCCATTTACCAGCCTGAGCCCCATCATTTCCAGATGCCTTAGCAGCGTTAGGCTGTAATCGCTTATGGTGGCGCCCACCCGAGGCAGAAGCACATCAAATCCTTCGAGGCCGATTATGCCGGAAGTCAGAGGTCTTCCGCCGGCCAGCCCGCTCCATATGCGGAAAGGATGCAAAAGCGCAACATCCACCCCAAGTAAAGCCCCCGCCTCCAACAGGCGGCGGTTTGGATGGTATTCCGGGTCGCGGGCAGTGATTATGCCTATTTGCATTTGGCCTCGCGTTCTTCCGGTATATTGTCCTGGTCGCCGGGGGTCCAGAGCTCGATCTCCTTGCCCATTTCCTCGGAATAATAGCGCAAGAGAAAGCGGGTGCCGTGCCGGTAGGTCATCTCCTTGGCGGTCTCGTTTTCCGCGGAGATCGTCAAGAAAGTCTTGTAGCCCTTCGCGCGGGCCAGGCACCCCTTGACCACATAATCGCCCACCCCCAATCCCCGGTATTCGGGCCGCACCACGATGTAGCCGCGTTCCAGATACTTGGTGAAATCCAGGCTGGTGCGCTCGCGCACCTTTTGGATGTATTCCGGCCTGGGGTGCTTGAGCGTCTCGGTGGCGATCATCACCCCCTCTTCCTGGGCATAGGCCACCAAAAAGGAGCGCTCGATGTTATGGCGCAGCCAGTCGGGCTTCACCTTGCCCGCCGAAGTGATGAGATCCAGGATGTTCTGCAGATGCCATTCCTTGAGGTCCGGGTAGTGCACGAAATGATATTCCACGCTCAGGCCTAAAGTATAGGTCGTGCCATCATCGCGCATGCGGCAGGTCCTGACCCGTCTGACGCCATGGCTCCGCACATACAATGCCAGGTGGGCCTCCTGCTCCAGGCAGCGCCAGATCGGCCTGCCGGGCATGGGCCGCAAGGTGCCCACCTTGGGCTCGGGCGCGGGCTCTTTGGGCGGCGGCCCGCAAAAACCGTATGACTTGGCCGGGGCCAGCTTCATGGAATGGGCAAGGTTGGGGTTGGCCGCGCACCAGGCGGCCAGTTTATGATCATCGGCAACGGCCAACTCGACCTGGTTCCACATGCCGGCCTTGGACGAGGCCCGCAAGGCGGCTTCCAGCGCCTTGGGGTCGCTATCCCCCGGCACGAACCAACGCACCAGCAGCACGCCCGAGGCCTGGCTTTCCTTGAGCGCCTCCAAGGGAGCGGCCTGGTCGAGGGCGTATTCCATGACCGCGCCCTCGATGCGCTCCGGAGCCAAGTAGTTTTCCATGCCCGCGTAGTCCGGCGGCTGCTGGCCCGGATCGGCCAGTTCCAAGGCCGCGCACAAGGCGGCCGGATCGTGGCCGGGCAGCCAGGCCAGCCCCTCCGGCCCGGCCGCGTCGTGCAAGCCCGGCCCCCAAAACACCAGGCGGGCATCGAGGCGCTGCTCCAGGACGACCGCCCGCAAGGTCAAGGCGGGCAAAAGCTGATCCGGGTATTGGATGCAAAATACCAACGCCTCCCGGCCCCGGGCCAAATCCGGCAAAGACTGCTCCAGAGCCCGGAAGGGGTTGTCCCCACTTGCCGCCAAGGCCTGGGCCGCCTCCCAGGTCTGCGCATCAGGATGATGCAGGCCGTTCCAATGCAGGCGATAGGGGAAATAGGCCAGCGAGACCAATTCCAGGGCCGCGTCCATGTGTTCGCGGGCGGCCACCAAATCGGTTGTAGTGAAGAACCGGTCGCTTTTGAGCACAGCCACGGCGTCCACTGCTTGATCGCAAAGTTTTTCCCCTTGGGTCGGATCAGCCTTGATCTCCGCCAGCCGCTTTGAAAGAAGAGCGTCGCTTAGGCCTTGATACTCGCCTTGGCTGTGCTTTTCTTGCACCAGATTCAGGCAATTTCCCAGGAAGTCCGGCTTTAATAGATGATTCAGGAAAAAATCGCGGTTGGCATCATAGACCGAAACCGAAGCGCCTGCAGCCCGCAAGTGGGCGGCGGCAAGGGCGGCTGAGGGGGGCGGCCCCGCCGGACATGAAAACGGTGGATATACCAGCAGAACAGAACGCGCTTGGCTCAATGACGTTTTCCTTCCGGTCAGCTTGATAGGCCCTGTGCATATGCAAGGGGGCGCTTTCGCGGCCCGCACGCGCCGACTCAGGCACTTAATATCCTGATTTCACTAGCCTGGCGTCAAGCCCTTTATACACGGAAAATCAATTCGCCCGGCTTCTACCGCTTGCAGGCGGGCCGGGACCAGCTCCCTTTTCCCTGGCCCTTGCCCGGCGCTCACACCTTGACTTCGCGCCCGCTCCAATACTGCTCGCGTATCTTGCGTTTCAGAACCTTGCCCATGGGGCTGCGCGGCAGGTCGTCCACAAACTCCACGCTCCTGGGTTTTAGATAACCAGCTAAACGCTGGGCGCAGAAATCTAGGATCTCCTGCTCTCCGACTTTTTGGCCGTTGTTCAACACGATGAGCGCTTTTAGCGACTCGCCCCAATGCTCGTCCGGCACCCCCACCACCGCCACCTCGGACACCAGGGGGTGCTGCTGCAGGACCTCCTCCACCTCCTTGGGGTAGATGTTCTCCCCGCCGCTGATCACCATGTCCGCCTTGCGGTCCACGATGTACATGTAGCCCTCCTCGTCGAAGCGGCCCATGTCGCCCAGGGTGAACCAGCCGTCCTTCATGCACTGGCGGGTCTTTTCCTCGTCATGGTAATAACCGCTGAAAAGCGAAGGCCCCTTGATGTAGATCTCGCCCACCTCGCCCTGGGGGACCTGGTTGCCCTCGTCGTCCAAGAGCTTTAGGTGCACGTCATAAACCGGCCTGCCCACCGAAGCGGGGTGGTCCAGCATTTCCTGGCCGCCGATGGTGCACAGAATCAGGGTCTCAGTGGAAGCGTAGTGCTCAAAAAGAATGGGGCCGAAGCGCTCCATTACCTGCCGCTTCAGTCCCACCGGCATGGGGCCGCCGCCGCTGTTCAGGACCCGCAGGCTGGAGGTGTCGTATTTTTCATGATCCGGCAAATCCAGGATGGCCTTGTACATGGTGGGCACCAGGAAACTGGAGGTGACCCGGTAACGCTCCACCTGCTCAAGATAGTCCCGCGGGTTAAAGCCCCGGCTGACCACCACGGTGCCGCCGAAATAAAAGGCCAATGCGCAGTTGCGCGGCGCGGTGTGCCAGAAGGGGCCGGGGTAAAGCGCCACTTCGTCCTGGTCATAGCCGTACTCGAGATGCTTGTACAGATAGCCCACCACTATGGCGCGGTTGGATATGATGGCCGCCTTGGAGCGCCCGGTGGTGCCGCCGGTATAGCCCAAAAACAGGGTGTCCTCGTGATGCAGGTCCACATCCGGCTCCTGGTCCTGGGCGGCTGCCAGAGCCGCCTCGTAGGAAAGAAGCCCCATGGGCGGCGCTCCCGAGCCCATAACCAGCACCCTGCCATTGAGTTGTTTTGCCACAGAGGGAGCCAATTGATTTAGCACGCCCACAAATTCAGGCTCGATCACCAGGAGGCCGGTCTGGCTGTGGGCCAGGCGATAGCCTATTTCGCTGGGTTTCAACCTGTGGTTGATGGGCACCATCCACACCCCCAGCTTGGCCAGGGCGTGATAGGTTTCCAGGTACTCCGGGCAGTTCTTGGCCAGGATGGCCGCTTTATCGCCCTTTTTAAGGCCGAAACCGGCTACGGTCCCCGCCAGGCGGTTAACCCTGGAGTTGAACTCGCGATAGGTCCAGGAACCATGCTCGCTTATCAGAGCGGTCTTGTCCGGAAACAGGCCGGCGGTGCGGGTCAGGGCCTTGCCCATGAGCATGAGTAGTCATCCTTTCAATTGTATTAATCGCGGAGCCTCAAGATAAAAAAGGCCTCCCAAACAACAGACGCCGGTGAAAGGCTAAGCGGTTTGCGTGGCCAGCCGGCTGCGCCGCAGGTTAAGCAAAAGAACCGCGCAAAGCACCAAGGCCGACGGCATCAGCACCAAGTAGTTGCCGAGCGCCGCGAAAGCCATGAACCCCAAGCCGCTTAAGACAGACAAAACTCTCTCGGCCGGCCTCAGCGTGGTGACGAAGTAGCCCACGAAACCGACCTGAAAAATGATCAGGCCGGCCATGGTAAGGACCATCGTCAGGATGATATCCAAGGCGCCGTAACCCGGCGCCAACAGCAAGGCCCCATTGTAGGCGAACACAAAAGGTATGAGAAAACCGGCGCCAGCCGCGGCCATGGAATGCCAGGCGGTGCGCACATAGGGCGCGTTGGCGATGCGCGAGGCCACGATGGCCGCCATGCCCACCGGCGGGGTCAGCGCGGAGAACGCCCCGAAATAAAAAGCGAACATGTGAGCCTGAATGGGCTCCAAGCCCAGCCTCTGCAAGGCCGGAATGGCCACCATGTAGGCCAGCAGATAGGCGGCCACGGTGGGCACTTCCAAGCCGAAAATTATGACACAGCCCATGCAGATCAGAAGCGCCAGGAACAAGCTGCCGTGGGACCAGGCCTCTACTGAATAGCCGATGGTGAGCCCCAGCCCGGTCTTGGTGACCAGCGCTATGATGGGGCCCAGGGTGGCGCAGGCCACCGCCACCTTGGCGCCGGTCAGCGCG